>JBGCDR010000349.1:0-3916 GCA_045105515.1 Oligoflexales bacterium | reverse complement strand
CCATTGTTAGATTATGCTTGAATAGTCAAAAAAATACATCTCAAATATTTTTGACAACAAAAATTTTGTTAAAAAAATATGCTGAACCCATTTTAACGTACTTCAAAATTTGGTTAAAAGCTTACTTGAATCAACCCTGCAGCTTAATCTATTGACGTTTATATTTTTATTATTTCAAATTTATACCGATATGGTCTTGGATTAGGTTCATTAAAAAGGGCTTATTTCGTAATTGGGATATATTAATTAGTAAAAAAATAAAAATTAATTTGAAGGTAAATCTAAAATGGTAAAAAAAATTTTATTTTTGAGTATAATCTCATTAACCTTGGCAGCAAAAAATCCTGACAAAATAAACTTAACTTTCTTGAATCCGAGCCATGTTGATAGCGATTTCTGGAACACAGTTACCAGTTTTATGAAGTCTGCAAGTAAGGATCTGGGAATTAATATCAGAGTTCACTATGCCAGTACTGACCGAAGGCATATGGAAAATTATTTTGACTTAAAAAAAGATATTGCAGCGAATAAGATTCCTGATTATCTGGTTATGGCATATATTCGCGGGGGTGCTAGTGAAAAGATAATTAAAATGGCACTAGAAGCTAATATTAAAGTATTTATTTTCAATACTGATGTTCCAGATGAAGATCGAAAAAAGATTGGTAAACCACGCGGCAAGTTTTCTAATTGGATTGGGCATATGTTCCCAGATGATGAAAAAGCGGGGTATGATTTAGCTGAGATTCTTATTAAAAAAGCTCGTAAAGGCGCAGCAAATGGAAAAATTGAAGTGGTTGGCATTTCTGGAGATCGGCTATCGACAGCTGCCCATCTTAGGAATAAAGGTTTGAGATCAGCTGTACGAAATAATAAACAAGAACTCCGCCAAGTTATTTATGCGGACTGGGAAAAAGTGAATGCAACTAAAAAAACGCAAGTTTTGATAAAACGTTATCCCAAAGTCCAAGTTTTTTGGTCCGCTAGTGATTTCATGTCTTTAGGTATAGTGGAAGGTATCAAAAACTCCGGAAAAATACCTGGGAAACAGATTTTGACCGGGGGTGTGGATTGGATGCCTGATGCTCTAAACGCAATTCGAGATGGTAAGATGACTGCGTCGATTGGGGGACATTTTATGGAAGGTGGTTGGGTTATGGTGATGTTATATGACTATCATAATGGTAAAGATTTTGCTGAATCAGAAGGCATAAGAACCGAATCTAAAATGGGCATCATTCATCAAGATAACATCTCAGATTACCTCAAATACTTTAAGGATAGTAATTGGGATAAGATAGATTTTAAGAAGTTTTCAAAAGTGTTAAACCCCAATATCAAAAAATATGATTTTTCTTTGGACACTATTCTAAACCAGTTGAATCAATAGCTACTTTCTTTCTCAACTGTATTATTGACACTTATTATCGATACAGGTAGGGGGAACGCGATATTTTGGTTACGTAAAAACTGAGAACTTTCCTTCTCGATGAAGTTCCTTTGCTCAAAGATCAAGTCCTTGCTAACTCCAAAGCATAAAATTCGGCTGTAATGGTATGAATCCACCTCACCTCTGAGGTATAAATAGGTACTATTTTTGTTTTAAGGAGGTGTGTTATGAAAGGATTGTACGCAATTGGCATAGATCTAGCGAAGACAAGCTTCCACGTATATGGATCTGATAATAAGGGGAAATGTCTATTCAGATTTAAAGCTTCTAGATCGGTCTTAGTCGAAAAAATTGCTCAAATCCCATCAACTAAGATATTTATGGAGTCTTGCGGAAGTTCTAATTTTTGGGCTAGAAAATTAATGTCCCTAGGCCATAAAGTCCAATTAATATCCCCTCAATTTGTAAAGCCATTTTTAAAGTCTAATAAGAATGATTACCTTGATGCGGAAGCCATTGTAGAAGCCGGTAGCAGAGCAAATATGAGGTTTGTAGCAATTAAACAGACTTGGCATCAAGATATTCAAACAATACATAGGATCCGAGAGAGGCATATTCACAATCGAACAGCATTAAGTAACCAAATAAGGGGCATTTTGCTGGAGTACGGAATTGAAGTTAGAGTTGGTCTTCAAAGATTATTCAATGAATTGCCAGTGATCTTGGAAAACAGAAGTGGAATGTTGTCGCCCATCGCATTGGTAGAAATCGATGAGCTATATGAGGATCTTAAGCATAGTTTTAAAAAAGTTGAAGATTATGACAAGAAAATCAAGTTGCAATCAGAACTAAACGAAGACTGCAAGAGAGTTATGAAGTTGAAAGGGGTGGGGCCTATCATAGCAACAGCTATCGTAGCAGCGACTCCAGATCCCAAAATGTACAAAAATGGACGTAATTTTGCTGCTTGGTTAGGTGTAGTTCCAAAGCAACATTCGTCTGGAGGCAAAAACACTCTATTGGGAATAAGCAAGCGAGGTGACGTCTATATCAGGAAACAGTTGATACATGGTTGTAGATCCACAGTATACCGGAGCAAGCCCGATGGAGATGATCTGCAGAAATGGATATACAATCTGAAGAAACGAAAAGGTTCTAACAAGGCCACAGTCGCATTAGCTAACAAAAATGCAAGATTGATCTGGGCAATTTTAACGAAGAAAGAAGCATTTAATTTCGTCGCATGACGTTTTCATAGGGATATGCTTTAAGTATGGGAAAATTGGTAAAACCATCTCCGTAAAGACCTGTTTTGCACCAAGGCTTTTCAAATAGTCACGGCTGTGATGAGGAGACGGAGAGCGGATTTCCATAAGGGTCATGCTATCTTTAGCAAGGGACCGGATATATGAGAGCAGTTAATCATTTTCTCTTGCTAAAAAGTGTTGACCAAGAGGTGGATTCATATATGGTGCAAACCTGAAAAAAGACCTAAGAAAATAGAATCTATACAAAGCTGCTAAGCAGCTAGCCCAAAGAGTTTTTCGATTTCTCTCTTCTGCTCCAAACTGGTTTTTGCATTCTTCATCTGCCCCTTCATAATCATATGCATCGCTTCATAGCCTCTGATTGTCTTATAGGCTGTGCGAAAGGACTTGAGCCAAAGCCCAAATTTGATAAGCTTTTTGACCCGCCTATGGTCAGACTCAATATTGTTGTTGAGGTACTTCACTTTGCGGTATTCCACTTCTTTTCCAAGAACACCAACACTTTTAGCAGATTCAATTGCTGGGCCATAAGCGGCATTTTCATTGGTGTTGATAACTATTGGAGCCACTGTGTGCTCTTCATTCAAAGCTTTCTTTAAAAACCTAGCTGCGGCTAGCTGGTCGCGGTGCTTTGAAAGGAGAAAGTCAATGGTATTGCCATCTTTATCTACAGCACGATAAAGGTAGTACCACCTGCCTTTGATTCTCACATAGGTTTCATCAACTCTATATGAATCCCCAGTCTTTGTACAATCTCTCACAAAAAGAAAGGAAAATTTTGATCCTAGCCAATTTTCTGTAATTATATGTGATGAATGTCATCGATCATTAGCAGCTTCTTGGCTAGAAACGATCGAGTATTTTTCGGCCAAAAATCCATTACTAATTGGCATGACTGCAACACCTCGTCGCACTGATGGCAGGTCTGCAATATCAATGTTTGGGGAAGTGGCCTTTCAAATAGAGCAAACAGAGTTACAAGACCTGGGCTACCTAGCCCTCATTAGATACTTCTCAGCTAAACTTGACCTAAATTTACATGAACTAAAATTAAGCGCTGGTGATTTTCAAATCACTTCTCTTTCCCAAAAAATGAATTCACCGTACGTCAGAAAGCTGTAACTACCAATCCTACCATTGTTGAAAAATCATCCCGTAAATTATTATATTTTTCCTAAGCCAAAATTAGTTTAGGAGTTGCTAATGCCCTGTCCGAGAAAAAATCACTGTTCAGAGGAAACCATTGAAAACCTGCAAA
>JBGCDR010000348.1:0-2758 GCA_045105515.1 Oligoflexales bacterium | reverse complement strand
ACATACAGTGAATGAATCGGTCTTATTGTTGATAAGGACTTATTGTGATCCCAATTCTAAGAGTCGGATGACCACTCAAAAAAAAGCTCTATCGGCGATAACATGACGAAATTAAGTGTAAAAATCCCGGTCACCTATGATCGCCAAATGTTATATTGGAAATTTTAGGCAAGCATTAGGAAAAGTTTAAGAGTCTGTATTCCAGCTACAACAATGCCTATTATGATGATGTGGTTTCTGCAGTTTTTAACTGCGCTGATCCAAGGTTTGGTTTTAAACAGTACGCTTGTACTACTTGTGGGAAAGATTGGACAGTCGTCGCATTTTCTTGCAAGTCTAGGTTTTGCCTGCGCTGTGGCAGAGTGAATGGTGAGCAATTTGCTTTGTCAATCAAAGAGCGTCTCCATCACTGATGTGAGCTCCCAACCTCTCAGCAACCAAACGCGAGTTTTTCTCCATAACGGGTTGGATGTTCGACTTTGTCGTGCATGCACAGAAATGTGAGAAGCCTTCACATATGGTAAAATATGGCATATGTGTAAAAATCTTAAAATTTTAGTGGAGATCGATCAAAAGGTGGACAAATCTCCATACACTTGGTTTTTGATGCCATGGAAGATTCCATTTCTATATCTAATTTTTACCTCAAGTTTTCTAAGCTGTGTTAAGCCCGACCCAGAATTAGGAAGAGCAGATGATCTCCAATCTTTATTCATACATGAATCCTTTTCAGGCTTAACAATTGACACTCTTAATACCCATGCTCTGCCTCTAAAAATTCTAGTAACAAGCTTAATATTCTTGGACCATAGTAAAAATCCCTCATCTGAACCACGAATCTCAAGATTCAAAGAAATCATCAAAAAATTCGGCTTTTTTTATCCAAGTGAAATAGTGAATGCAAGTCACATAAAATTTGATGCTTTTTTGCCTATTGGGTTGTTGCGAAAAAAAGTCCGGTCAATTTTACCGCCAGTTGTAGTTGAAGTAACCAACATCAGCTGTGCTTCATGTCATGCTGGCCCCAGCTATTCTAAGTCAGGCAAGATGGAAGATCGACTTTGGCTTGGCGTTCCAAATCCTAAGATTGATTTCGAGTCATATACAACAGCTGTTTATAAAGCAATGAAGCATTCGATCAAGCATCAGGAAGGTTTTTTTGAACTATTAGATAAACTTTATCCAGATTTAGGTTTTTATGAACGGTTTTCACTGAAGAGCCTAATATGGCCATTAATAGAAGACCGGATACAAGCCTTAATGAATACGATCGACCGGCCTACGCCACACCTTAATGGTGCACCAGCCCTAACCAATGGAGTTGGCTCATTAAAGAATCTTTTTAGGATTCTTCCCCAAGACAAAAAGGCTGATGAATTTGGATTTACTTCTATACCTAGTTTAGCTGACCGAATGCTGCGCTCTTCGCTATTGTATGATGGAGCCTATAGCCCACCAGGAAGAGAACCATTTAGGAACATTAATCGCAATGAAGTAAGCAAACTTCATATCAAAGAACTAAGTAAAATCACTAGCTATTTTACCATTCCAACCATTGGAATCACGACTGCAGAAGTTAAAAAACACCAAAACTTGGTAAATGTCATTTTGAGTGGTTTTCACAAAAATGCTAAGTACCCGAAATTCCCAGTTAGGATTGAGAATAAAAAGAAAAATCGTGGAGAAAAAATATTCAACAATCATTGCGCTAATTGTCACGGTACTTATCAGGAAGATTCGTTAGGATTTACGCTTGACAATTTTCCTAATCAATTTTCACCCATAGAGGAAATCGCCACTGACCCAGAACGCAGCAAGGCAATGGATCTTGCCCTGACAAATAAAATAAATGGTGACCCCAATATGAGTGAAGATGTGTTTGCAAGTAGAAATTCAGGTTACGTCGCAACTATTCTGACAAACATTTGGCTTACTGCCCCCTACCTTCATAATGGCTCAGTGCCAACTTTGTGGCATCTTATGCGACCTGATCAACGTCCGGAAAGCTTTTGGGTCGGCGGCCCTGAGTGGGATATTGATAAGGTAGGATTAAAGTCTATTAACGGTCAAGGAACCCTATACGATACTCGAGAAAAAGGAAAATCAAATAAGGGTCATAGCAAAATTTTTTACATCCTTAATGAAGCTGAAAAAGAGGATCTATTAGAATTTTTGAAAGCAATCTAAAAAATGAAACCTTATGTTCTCACATCAATTGCAGGTTTTGCACGATCTTTCTTGCATATAAAATTTACTCCTAACAAAAATTTTATGGTTTCGGTCTATGAATGCCCCGGCCAATGGATGCAACAGTCCCAAATAGATGAACTGGTTGCAGATTTACGGAGCATTGTGCATGTTGGCAACAAAGGAGGAGAACTCGATTACGGCGTTATAAAAGGTGATAAAGATGCTTTAAGATCATCTATTATTACTGTCGTTAGAGAGAGGGTATCTTTGACCCCTGTTGCATTTAATGCGATGCGTTATCTAAAAATCAACTCAACCGCAATGCCAATGACCGTCATTCATTTGGGATTGGTTGTCATTTCTTCAAAGCATCAAGGACAACGGCTCAGCTGGCTTTTATATACCTTCCCGGTGATAGCCCTTTTTATCCGTAAGGGATTTAGAGACTGCTGGGTTAGCAATGTGGCCCAGATTCCAAGAGTAGAGGTGTCTCAAAATTGATAAAAACCTTTGGTAGCTTAATTTTTGTTATTTTATAATTCCAAAGACCTGCTGCTGCGTAACCTAT
>JBGCDR010000347.1:0-5243 GCA_045105515.1 Oligoflexales bacterium | reverse complement strand
CCAGACCCTCGCGGCTAGTGCGCCGTTAGGGTTTAGCTGCTAGTCCGAGGCTTCAACTCAGGCTAGTAGCGACTATTAGTTATGTTGGTATTTTAGCATGGTGGTTGCACTGTGGATTGTTGGCTATTCAGATCAATTACTAATCCCAGCTCTAATAATTCATCTTCTGTATCGTCATGACCTTGCAAGAATTCCTTGGCAGCTTTCAAGTCATCTTCACCTAGTTTAGATTCTATAAGGTGAAATTTAGTTTCGTGGGGAAATCCTTTGAAGCGATGAACGTAAGCACATGCTACTAAAAGGTCATGGTCATTCGCTCTTTCTATATACTTTCGAACTTGTTCGCCATTGCGGGTAGGTCTAACAGAGGCACCGGCCCAAGACTTAATATAGTTGATAGCTGCTTCACGTATAGTGTCGCCCAAGGTTGAACCCCAAAAGAAAAATATTAGCTATAAGTAGGAGCTTCTGGATCTTGCTGTTCAGCTTGGATAGGTGCTTGAGCTTTCATTTCTTCAATCATAGTCTTATAGCGTCGTAGTTCCTCTACATAAGAAGTGACTGTTGATTCCAATTGTGCTTTTTCGCCATCGTATTTTGCTACTTTATTTACAAGTTCACTAATCTCGGTCTTTTTAGACTCTAAGTCTGTAGTGAGTTCAAGTTTTTCTTCCTCTAGTTTCAGTGCTTTCATCTCAAAATTTACACTTGATTCTTTTGAAGATTTGAGGAGATCTTTAAGTTGTAATATGGTTTTTGAATGTGCGGCTATCTCAGCTTTCAAGGAGTTAACTTTGTCATCGTACTCGCTAAAGTTTACGATTTTGAGGAGCCTCTCATTCTCTCTGGCATAAGATTCATTTAGAGACTTTATTGTAATGATGGTTTCATTGAGTGCAGTGATGATATCTGGATTGCTCATACTTGGTGTTTCCTTTATTGTTGATTTTGTCTCGTCAACCAGCTTTTTAAGTTCGGAGATCCTCTCTTTGCTTTTTTCAAGCTTAGTTGTTAGCTTTTCATTTTCGCTCACGGCAATTTCGAACTCTTTGTACTCATTAAGAATGTTTTCAAGAACGAATTCATCGCCATGTTCTTTCTTCAATTTGTTGTAGATTTTCTTGGCTTGGCTGCTGATTTCTTGTTCGATTTTTGGCATTGTTGACCTCTTTTAGTTGTTATCGTTCAACATACTGAAAATATGGATATATATGGATTTTATTTGAAAATTTGTTTGGAAAAGTGAAATTTGATGGAATCCCCTTAAACTCTTTCTATGAAAGGATTATAACGGATTGTGGACGCTCGCGTCCATTAAATCAATCCCATGTAGTTAAGGACGTGTTCTATCTTTTCCTTGCTTTTATCTGACACCTTAAATTCTTTATAGTAGGTGTTTAGTTTGTTTACTCTTTTCTCTTTTACACCGATCTTTTTAGGAGAATTCTCTTTACTATAGCTTTCTTTTTGTGCGAGTCTTCTCTTTAAAAGAGTTAGCATAATCGAATCTTTTCTGACTTTTAAAACAAAGTTGTCCCATATGTATTTTAAAGGGAAAAGTTCAATATCACTCATGATAATATTTTTTATTTCATCGCCCCATTTAGCCATTTTAATGTATCTTTCAACTGTTCTGCTTCCTTTATGATATCTTTCTGAGATTGTTTCAATTGGCAGTCCTTCAATATCTTTCAAATAATGGTAAGTTTCAGCAAGCTCTATGAAATGCAAATCTTTTCTATTTACGTTTTCGCTTAAAGAGATGTCAGTGGTCGCTCCTTGTCTTGCAAAAGAAACAATCTTAGCAGAAACTTTTTCGTCAGAGCCAATCTGTTTAAGGGCGGCGAGCCGCCTATGCCCAGCAACACATATTAACTCAAACTCTTCTTCATTTATTTCTTTAAATCCAACTACGATACTTTGAAGAACCCCGTGCTTTTTAATTGAACCAACGAGCTGTTTAAATTCAATACTGTCATAATCAATCTTCTTTCTTATGTTCTTATTGACTAAAATATTGTTGGGACTCAACTTAACAATTGAGTTTTGTTTTATAGCTTCTCTAAACTTTAGAATCATTGAATTTACTTTTGAGTCATCTATTTCATCTGTATTGGGAACCACAGTTGTTATTTGTTTTTCGTAGTTCTCAACTGTTTTTTTTATATTATTTTCTCGCTTCATCTTTGTTGTATTAGCCATGTGATCTCCTTATTAAAATTCTAGTGACTCCTCAAAAACAACACCTCGATCTTTTTCTCTATGGCTTTTCCTTATTGCGTTGGTATCCACAGGGGCAACCCTTCTGCCAATTCTTTTCCCCCTCAATTCTGGTAGTAGCTCACCAGCTAGAGTGGAATAGGCGAGAGTGACTGGCAGTTTAGGTTTATAATGATTAAGTGGTAATGCCTTCATCTGCGAAGTTTTTACAGCGGTTGAGTTTGGTATAGTTGTATTTAGTATTCTAAATCCTGCTTTCTTACCTAGCGCTCTGATGATCTTTTCGAAGTCTACATGTACAGAATCCCTTTGATTAAAATTACATATAACGACTCCTAGTGATGTAAGCATTTTATTTAGATCAAACCTTATATCTTCAATAGCGTTAATTTGGTCTACTAATCCTGAAACAGAGAAAGCTTCGGCGAATAACGGGATTAAATAGTAGTGCGAAGCAGCCATCGCAGATTGGAAATACATATCTAAACTTGGGTGTGTGTCTATGAGAACGATGTCGTAAAGATTTATTTTTTTTGTATCGAGCAATTGCTCTACTAGTTTAAACTTTCGAGTAGTGCCAATAAGACTGGGAACTAAATCATCTAATTTTCTTGAACCGCAAACAATATCAATGCCGAATTGAGTGCTGCATAGAACTTTATCAAATGTCAACCGTTTCTGTATCGCAGACGCGATACTTTGCGCCCCTTCCTTTGGTTTTTCGAGACCTAACGCAGTCGTTGCATTTGCTTGAACATCCATGTCAATGACAAGAACCTTTTTGCCAATTGAAGCATATGAAGAGGCTAAATTTACAACAGTTGTAGTTTTTCCCACACCACCTTTTTGATTAGCAACGGTGATAATATTGGTTTTAGTCATTCTTGAATTCCTGCAATTCTTAATTAGCTCAAACCTTGAATTCTTGCCTATTCATCTGTGAGGCAATATACTATTTATTATAAACGTATTTAATTCAATTTGGAATTAAATGAATAAAGACTAAATCAGGAAATGCTAATGAAGCAAGCATTATTAAGAAAGGACCACTACACCGGCGGCTACCACGCTTTTAAAAAGATCCTACGCATAGAGGAAGACGGATCAAAAATTATAAGCCGCGATAATACAGGCTGGCAGCATTTTAAATCAGATTACATTTCTTCTGCTTGGCTCAATCCTGATGGGACTAGAGTTCCTTACTGCATTCCTTTAGACATCGACGTAAAAGACACGAACAAAAAGTGGTTGGATCTTCAAGGAAAGATTAACTGGGAGAAGACTGTCGCCTTCCTCCAGAAAAAATACCCTGAGATTTTTGGCTTCCTTCTCTTCGTAGTTCGTAGTACAGGCGGCAAAGGAATTCACCTTGGAATTGCAATCTCTCCGATCGTTAAAGATGGGAAAGACGGCTCCACAAAAACCCAATTTCTAGCAAAACAAGCTCAAATAGCTCTGATTAGATTACTTAATCATCACGGCCTTGGTGGGGATAAGTGTGCCGCTGGAATAGTAAGAGATCTCCCAAATTGGCGACGCCATGAAACTTCCAAGTATAGCCAAGCGAAGCAGCTTTATTACAACAAAGATATCCATGCTGAGATCAAAAGAGAGAAAAGAAATGTCATTAGTGAGATCTTAGCGGTCACAAACAAGCTCAAAGAGTGCAGACCACCAGCTAAGAAAGACCAGCAAGGAATCCTTCATCCTCACAAAACTACTGAAGCTAGGCTCGCTAAGCTTTATATCGATCTATTCGACTATCTTGGCCAAACCAAATGCTACTCAATGGCTGAGCTAACCGAGCTTACAGACATATCCAAAGCAACACTCAGGAATATTCTAGTTAATAGACCTAAATCACGCCCTAAATGGCTCAACGTAAATTACCTTGGACGCACAGAAGGCTATGAGCTTTGGCTTGATCCAGAACATGGTGACATTGACCGGGCAATGAAATTGGTCGAGAACCCAGAATATGCTTCTACATTCCTAAGAGAGCTTAAGTTCCCAGAAGAGGTTGAAGATGGTGAGCGCAATGCTTGGTTATCAAGTGCCGCAATACACTACAAATGGCATGGCTACTCTAAGCATCAGACCATGATTGCTCTAAATGCCCACGCAAAGCTCATCCCTGGCTATAACGACTCAAGTAACTGCAAGCATCTAGTTAGCATTGTAGAGTCCATCTATAGAAATCAGCCCCAACTTTTCGGAGTAAAGTCTCACCTCGAATTGCCACTAGTTTTAAACGAAAAAAACAAAGTAAAAAATATGATAGAAGGCCCCCGAAGGGGTCGTGAAGACTCTCGAAATACCCACTACTCCCTTGCATTCACGCGAAGGGGTAATGAGAAGCGCTTAGTTCTGCTTGAACAAATAGTCACCAACTCAATTTTAGAAAGAGTTGCTGTAAAAGGCAGCGGGTATAAGTTGCAGCTTTCAGCAATACAGGAGCTTTTGGGTAAACTTGAGAAAAAACCAAGTAAGCTGATAGTAAAAGGTAGGTCGATGCTTCAGGGAAATCCTGTGGTTCAGAAGTTCGCTAAGTACCATGGTTTTGAGTTTGAGTTTGCTGAGCGCAGTGCTGAGGATAAGAATCGGCTACGAGAGTTTAGAGAATATCATTACTCCCGCGAGCCTAAATTTTTTGGAAAAAGGTTTAATGCAATTATAAGTCAGCTTAGTGGATCTTCATATAATGCAAGTTTGTTAGGTGAACTTTGTTCATACGTTATTGGTAACGGGGTTAAAGCCCAAAAGAAGGAGCAAGGGGAAGAATCCCTTGGCTCCCAACATGTGTTTTCAAATGGAAAAATAAATTATAGTTCATCAGAGATGATACTAGATAGTCTTAAAAATTTAAATTGGTGTCTTGGACTCATAAGAAAAAATCAGGGGAGAGTCCTTTTCTCCCCCAAAAGACGGGATCCAGATGAAAGTTATGTTCTAAAATCTCGTTCGGAAAGTTCTTTATTTTCTGTAAATGAGTCCGGTAAGCCTTTAAAAAATGACGATGATTT
>JBGCDR010000346.1:0-22946 GCA_045105515.1 Oligoflexales bacterium | reverse complement strand
AACTTAAGATTTTTCTCTTATTAGCTCTTAAACACATCTTAGGAAGGGGAATTTTGATGAAAATATTTTTTTCAAGCACAAATTTGTTTTGAATTCTGGACGGCAAGATTATTTTTGCATTTTCTTATTGAATTCAAGCATAATAAAAATCCTATGATAGCCTAAAAAATGTTCTGTATTGAATATTTTCTATGACACCTATATCGGATAAAAATACAATATATTAATAGTTTAACTAAAATTAATTTTTACATTGTAAAAATTATCGTATTTAGGAACATTGTAGTCTTTCCTTCGAATGCGCCTTTATTTGAGGGATTTAGTTTTACGACAAGTTACAAAAGTGGAAAGTTTCTAACATATTAATTTAACATCTTTTAATATCTTTTATTATTATTAACTACAATCCAGGCTCCAAGATCCGATAGCTCCCATGATCCTAAGCTAGATGAGGTAGAGAAGGAAATATCATGAGTAAGGGAGTTTTTGAGGCACAGCAAGCAGAACAAGAGATTTGGTCAAATATGCAGAAAAGAATATTTGCACTTCATGAAAATTATGTTCAATTATTTTCTGCATGTTTCGTTAATTCATCAAGGTGTGATTTCGTTTCACTCGATTTTTTACAGCATTTTTCGAACCCACATCCTTCGGACTACACGGATGATTTAAATGGAAAATGGATTAGCCTCCCTGACTTGTGGAATAATCTTTTGTCAGAAGGTATGCAGCATCCCTTTATTTTAAGGCTTTGTCCTGAGCCGTTGTGTTTAAGGTTAGAAACAGGCAATCAACGGATCACAATATTCAAATCAAATGGAATTGAATGGGTCCCTTGTGAGCTACAAATTGCTGAGTCTCCAATTGGTCATCATGGTAATGGAAAACACTATGTTTTGATTGAAAATGAAATATTGAGCGATAAAATAGATCGTAAGCCTGGAATGTACAAGCCAAGTAATGTTTTAAAGCGATCTTACTTGAAATAGTGTGATAGTGCATTTTCTAAGTCTTCGAAAAAGACTGAAACTTCTTTTGTAGAGCATAAGTAGTGAGCTGCTTTAAAGTGTGGTTGACCAACATGAATAGAGATATTCTTTTCAGGTCGGATGCGGTACATATCTTCATCAGTTATATCATCACCAATTGTAAGAATACTATCATGATCTTGCCAACCAAACTGTTTCAACACATACTCTAATGCACGTCCCTTGTTGGCTAATCTGTGCCTTACTTCTACGATTTTTTTACCGGAATAAGGTGCGTATGCAGTATTCTGTAGTAGTTGTTGCAATGAATCAATAAGAGCCTTTGCCTGATTTTCCGCGAAGTGTGGATCAGCTTCACGATAGTGCCACACAATGCTGGTAGATTTAACTTCCGTGTGAGTTCCAGGCACCGTTTTGACAAAGGATTGAATGAGGGGTAGTATCTCGTCTTTTAAGGTGGCAAACTCATCTGGGCTAATCATACTTTTCCAGCTAGGGTTCGTAGGGTCGGTAAAAAATGACCCATGCTCAGCAAAAATATTTATAGGAAGGTTTTTAAAATAAGTGTCACAGTATTCTCTAGCTCTACCTGTCACTAAAGTGAATACGACTGCGGGATATCTACCTATTCTTGAAATCAATTGTCGTGTTTTTTCTTCAGGAATTGCTAGTTTTGGGTTTTGCTTTATTGGTGTTAAAGTTCCATCATTATCACTGAAAATAAATATCTTTTTTCCCTTAATAATCTCATCAATGAGGTTATTACGTCTTTTACCTTCAAGTGGTGCAGTCTGTTTAAGATTTAAATCAGACGTCTTACTCCAAGTATCCATGAAATTCTTGCTCCAAACTATGTTGTCATTTAATCTCGCTCTCTCCCTTAGTGCTGTCATCCGCTCTTGCTGCTCTTCTTGAGGCATGCTTAATGCGGTAAACATTTTATTTGCCATGTCTCTGATATCGTATGGATTTACCCATAAGGCTTCACCCATTTCTACGCTTGCACCGGCAAATTCACTTAAGATTAGAACTCCTTTGTTATCATCCCTGCTTGCTACAAACTCTTTTGCAACTAAGTTCATTCCATCTCTTAGTGGAGTGACGATGGCCACATCAGCAGCTTTGTATAATGCTATAACCTCTTCCATAGGAAGGTTTTGATACATATAATGTATGGGAGTGTACCCTGGATTGCCAAAGGTTCCATTGACTTCGCTAACTAGGCGCTCAACCTCTGATTTGAGAGCATCATATGCTTTGATTGAGCTGCGAGTGGGGACACAGAGTTGAACCAAAGACACTCTGCCACAGAATTCGGGATGTTGACGTAAAAATTCTCTGAATGCTTGAATGCGCTCAGGAATACCCTTAGTATAATCTAAGCGATCTACTCCCAAAAATAAGAATTCGGTACCAATGGCATCGGTCATTTTTGAATGTTGTTTTGATTCATTGAGGTTTTGAACATGTTGAGTAATTGTCTTGAAGTTTGGTCCTAGGGGAAAGACCCCAACCTTGGTGATTCGATGCTTTTGATAAATATCATCCACCACAATATCTAGACCTAAGACCCTTGCAACACTGGATAAAAAATGACGAGCAAAATCAAATGAATGAAAGCCAATAAGATCACATTCCAGAAGGCCTTCTAGTATCGAAACCCGAGAAGGCAGAATTCTAAAGATATCTGATGAAGGGAACGGAATATGATGAAAATAAGCAATTGATAAGGTGGGATTTAATTGCTTTAGGTACTTTGGTAGTAGCATGAGATGATAGTCATGTACCCAAACCATATCTTGATCATTTGCTAGCTCACATATTTTTTTAGCAAATAATTGGTTTACCTCTTCATAAGCAGTCCAGTCTGCTAGCGAAAACTGGAATTCAGAAATAAAATAGTGAAATAGCGGCCATATTGTTTGGTTACTCATTCCTCTGTAATATTTTTTATAAAGTTTTTTATCTAAGTCGACTGGAATGAGTCTCTGGCTATGAAGTTTGTTCATCATATCGTCATATTCATCAGACTTAATATCTGGAAATGCACCATATCCCAGCCATTTAAAGGGAACACTCTTGTGAACTTCTCTTAATCCTGCAACCAGTCCCCCACTGCTTATACTTACATCTAAACCTTGCTCTTTGGTTTTACTAATTTTAACAGGGAGCCGATTTGAGGCAATAAATAATTGCCTCGATTCAGACTCTGGGCCTGTAAATAGAGACGAGATTTCTTGGCTCATTTTAAAGTACCTTTCCTTGGGCTCACTAAGCTATGTATGACTATTATCAAAAAGTGAACCTTGTGCAGTAAGGATTAATTTTCCTCACCAGCTATCGTTGGAGTATTTTGTTTTGATAGGACAAAAGCTGCATTGATAAGCCCTACATGAGAATATGTCTGGGGGAAATTTCCCCAAAGGCTTAAATCATTTGGATCTAAGTCTTCGCTGTATAGTCCTGTTGGATTAGCGCAGGCGATTAATTTCTCTAATATTTCCCTTCCTTCTTCTTGCATTCCTAGATGTCCATGAGCCTCAGCTAACCAAAAAGAACAGATTATGAAGGCATTTTCGGTTTTGCCAAAATCATCAGCGGCAATATAGCGGTGAAGAAGCTGATTTTTAGTTGATAAGTTTTTAACTGTTGATTTGATATGCTGATGAGCTTTAGGATCATCGAGAGATAAAAATCCTAAATTGATCATCATGAGCAAGGATGCATCAAGGTGTTCACTTCCAACTGCTTGAGTAAATGCACCTATGTTTTCATTCCAGCATTTTTCGTGAATGAGTTTTTTAGTTTGGTTAACCAATTTTTTTGCACTTGGTAAAATATCCAGGTAGTGTTTTTTATTGGCTATTTCTAGGGCTGCTGATGCACCAGCCCAGTGCATCAGTAACGAGAAAGTATGAACCTGCGAGTTGCCACGAAATTCCCATAGTCCGGCATCTTTTGCCGAGTGATAAAGCTCAATTTTTTCAAGCAGTTTTAAAAGCAAAGTTCTAGGCGGGGGAGCTTGATTGCCAAGAAATCTTTGGTCAAGGAAAAGAGGTCTTATAGCCAAAATCATTTCGCCATAAACGTCGTTTTGAATGTGCTCAAAGGCTTGGTTGCCAATTCTGATAGGCTTGTTTCCCATGAAGCCACTTAAGTGGTCCAAGATCCTTTCTGTAAGCCTACTCTCACCACTGACTCCAAATACTGGTTGTAGTCTGCCTCCTTGCTCACTCATACCATCTACTATGTTTCGCAAATAATTAACAAAACTTTCCATCTCTTCAAACTGGTTGAGTTTCTGAAGAGCAGCTAATGAAAACCATGCATCCCTAAGCCAGCAGTATCGGTAGTCCCAATTGCGGCCACTTTGGTCAGCTTCTGGGATACTTGTTGTAGCACTCGCAATTATTGCTCCAGTATCTTCGTATTGATGCAATTTCAATACTAATGCTGATCTAATTACCTCAGCCTGGTAGTCTCGGGGTAGGAAGCAGTGCTTGACCCAGGTGTGCCAATAATTGATTGTTTTTTGCAGCATATCTTCGCAAAAGTAAGCTACATCTGTCTGTAGTCCTTCGCCATAGCTAAGAATGAAGTAATGGGCTTTATCAATGACAAAAGGAACTCGACCATGAATATAGCTAAGAGGAGCATTCGTATAGAGTCTTAAGCGGTCATCAGCGCCTTCAAAATCTAAATAGCCGTTCCTTACAAAGCTCTTACAGTGCTCTTTGCCATAATCGTATACGGGATTGCATTGTACCCTGATCTGTGGTTCGCCACGAATTGGCCTTACGATACGAATTAAGATTGTGGGTTTGTAATAACTATTGTTTTCATAAAACCTCGGGGCAAAATCTATAACCTCGAAGAAACCTTTTTCGGATTCAAAGTATGTTCGCAGTACATTAGTATTGACCAAATACTGTTGGCTACCCTTCACTCCTTCAGGAGGAGCTATTGAAAATTTGCCGCCTTTTTCTTGGTCGAGGAGTGAGCAAAAGAGGAATTCTGAGTCAAACCTAGGCCAGCAAAGCCAATTGATAGATCCAAATGCATCGCTTAATGCTAAATATTGGCAATTTCCAATGATTGCTAAATCCATTGAAGGTTTTTTGTTTTCCAAAGTGCTGTCCTTAAACAAAGGATAGTGATCGACTTTTTTTACATGATTAACAATTAAAAATCATAGCAAAGGAGTTCAACGAGAACAAGCTATGTAAGAAGACATGCCGCAATATTGTCTGGATTAAATATATTATTCTTCTGATCGTTATTGTATTTACGACTTTTGAGATATCACATGTATTTACGGGAATATATGTTAGACGGAAATTCGGTCTGATTTATTACGGTTTCTTAATAAACTAAAATTGTTGCTTAATTCAGTTTGGTTAACGGTGTGTCATTTTGATCCGCTAAGATAATTATAATTGAATATTTTGTAAATTCCACAACTAATAAATTTTTATCGGGGACTTGGGATGAATGCGATTTTGGTTCGCATGCGCTTTTGCATACAATCGACAATAATTATTTCAGCCTTGCTTGGGAGCTTTCATATGGCTCTAGGTGCTGAAGTTGTTGTTTGTCGAAAAGCGGAAAAATTTCGAGTGGTCCGTTGTATTTTCAAGATTGAGTCAGAATCAAACTTGCGGAAGAAAGATCAAGTTGTGGTCTACTCAAGTGGAAGATACTGGGTTGCCACCGGAGAAGTAGTTGTAGTTAGAAAATCTCACTTTGTAGCAACTTTTGAACCTAATTCTCCTGTCCGTAGAGGCTACAAAGCGGAAGTTAAACCACTGGGAGAGGAAAGTACGTTATCGTACGAAGGTATGTTTGACAAGTAGCCCTTTTTCTATTCGAATCAACTCTTTGAATCAGGTCTAAATCATTTTCATCCAATAAATTTAATCTTTGCGGATATCCAAAGATTAGCTTAAGTAAACTACATTTAATATTGCCTTCAAGCAAACTGCTTAAACTCCAAACTTATTGGAATACTTCCCTTAATTTATGGGTAGGTAGAGTAAATAAAAAATCATATTTAATCCATAGTTAACTAAATATTTCTGTATATTTATTAAGATATTCCGACCTATAACCAGACTACTATTGAAGAAAAATTATATCAAGATTGTGTAGTGTTATGAAATATTTAGTTTTTATCACATTAAATTGCATTTTATTGTTATCATGTAAGCAAAATATCGGCAGAAGTAGCAGTTTTTATATGGAAAAATCGGTGACTGCTAAATATTTTTACAAGCTTGTAAGGTGCGAAAAGCAGTTTTGAGTAAGGTCAATTATTAAAGAACCAAGTCAGGTAAATATTACAAAAGAGCTTAAAAAATTTAATTCAATTAAGATTCAGCATTGTAAACTGCAAGATGTTCCCAAGCTTAGTACTGCAGAATGTCGAAATATGGAAAAATATAAGTCCGGTGGCCGATCGGAACAGTTTAGTTTGATTGAACTAGAACAACAATACCTAAAAGGAGATAGTTCAAAACTACTGGATAACGCTGTGGAAATGATGAGTCGGTTTATTAATGAATCGACATCTTGTGAAGTTAATGGTTTTCTTGATACTTACTACCGAGAAAATAACCGCGAAGTTATTGGGAGATATAAAAAGCACTATAGTGCAATTTTAGATAAGATAGTACCTTTTTTCCATATAGCATTAAATGGTTATGAGGAAAATTCCACAAGTGTCAAAAGAGAGAGTCGTGAGGGATTTGGTCTAGTTGAAAATAGGGACCTTGGAAATGGTGTAACTGCCATGGATAGGATTCGACCAGGTGGCCGTTATAAATTAGATGTAATTAAATTTGAACCTAAAGTGTCTATAGGTTTAGATGTTACCTGGCCTGATGCGGAAAACTTTTCTATTGGTAATTTCGCTGATGTTCAAGATAGCGTGAAGGAGCTTATAGAGCTAGGAAAAAATGATAGAAAATCATTGAATAAAATATTTAAGGCTACTATCTGGGGGATGGAAGTAGCCAAAGATTTATGGGAAGATTATCCCGCTAAACTAGCTTTCGATAATGCTCATGTGGGGGTAGTATTTAGTCCCAAGGGCGTCTGGTCCACCCTTGAACAGGTTAAATCTACTTACCAGAAAACTGGCCAATTCGCCCGGGTTGAACACCCAAATATCGATCCTATCAAATATATTTGGCAGCTATTACAAGTACACGGTGCAGGTCATTTGGGGACAGCTGCGGTTGCTGTCGATGATGTTAGAAAATTTGCTAATGCTATACTAGGGGTTTATACAAGCATGGCATATGTTCTTAAAGATGAAGATGGTCGGGTTATTGATGTTCTTGTTTATCCATATACACGTCAGGATCACAGTCTATTATCTTTAGACGAGCTGAAAAATATGTATAAGGGAAATTTTACTACGACAGAGGGCTCTAAAATTATAACTGGTGAAGAATACATTGGGTTTTTAAATGAGCATAAAGACCTACATTTAGACGAAGTTTTGCAGGCAAAACGATTACGCAATCTGTATATTTCAGGTGTTAATAGCCATGTAGATGTTGTATTTCCTGAGGCCGACTTGGATTCCGGTAGAAAAATTTCTGAATCTGAGCGCCAATCAATTAAAAAGTTAACTAAAGAGAATGCGGAGTTTAGATCGAAAATTTTCGACAAAATAAATGGCTATGTAGTTGCTGTCGATACGGCAAAAGATATGAATGTAGAAAAAAAGGCTAACATCGACAAAGTAGTTGTCCTTGAGCTAAAAAAGGATATCCTACGGATTGCCGTAGAAACCCTTTTTTTTGAATCTAGTCAGTACAAAATCATTCAAGATATTGATCCAAAAGAAATTAGTGATTTTACTGAAGATGAAGTTAATAAGGTGTTTAAAGAATTCTCTGATTTAAGAGACAACAGATTTAGGTCAGATTCCCAACTTGGTAAATATCGAAAAACAACATTGTATAAGTTTCGCGAAAGATTTGGTCGTTTGGATTTTTTAGAAGATTTTGCGGAAAAAATTTCGACTCAATCTGAAATTGAATTAGATATAGATAAGTTTCGAAAGGATCTATTAGGAAATAATCTGCGCCTAGGGAAAGCTGCAGATTATATTGTAGATAAACATATGTTTCCTTTGATGAACGGTTACCGCGGTATCCAGGATTTGAGCGATGACGCAAAATATAAGTTCGAGGAAAAAATTAAGATTCAAATGAAATATGACTTTTTAAAACTTGCTGTAACAGAATTTGGGTATAGGAATGAGAGCCTTGAAAGAGTAAGTAGAGAAAGGAAATATAAGGTGTTTGATATTTTTCGCAAGGAAAATAAGCATGATTTAATTTCCGAAGAAATTGAATCAATATACAATGAATTTATCAATGATGACAGGTTAGAGCGGTTTAAAATTCCAGAAGGGAAATTCAGTCAAGGATATATTGAAGCTAATAGGGCAGAAATGGAATTTAAAAATGTAGATTTGTATAGATTCCAAGAGCGTATAAAAAATATAGATTTTGGAGAATTCTACAATGTGATTAAGGACCTCGTCGAAGCAAAAAATTCTTCAGATGAAAAGACTAAGGAAGTTATCGAAAAGATAACTCCCGAAACATGTGAGGCCTCGTGCCAACTCCTCAAGCATGCAGGTTATGATGTTGATGTTGACGAAATCAAAGCTATAAATCGACGCAATGTTTATACCAGTGTTGAAGTGCAAGAGGGAAAAGTGGATAGAAGAAAAATTTTTAGCCCATCTAGTTCTTTGGATAGTGTGGAGGTTTCCATAGGATCAGATAGCTTGGAGGCATTCAAAAATGCAAAGAACCTTTACAAAAATACTGTCGCACCTCAAAAAATTCCTACTATTGATAGGCCTCCGGTTCCTCAACGCTTAATATTTGGTGGTCGTCGTGGTAGTGGATTAAGTCTAGCAGATATGAATTCTTGTGAGGCTTTCGATTACGGGCGGGCTATCTTAGACCTCAATTCAATCTTCCTGCAGCTGAGAGAAAATTCGATATTTATAGACTTTTTAGATTTTTGAAGAGAAAAAAATAAGTAATAATAGAAGATTAATGATCTATTCTTGATTATTTAGTTGATTTATGTAAGATTTCCGAAAAAATTCATTAGGGAATCACTAAGCATGAAATCAAATAACCTACTTTTTTTGTCCTCATTAATTCTATTTTTTATCAGTAATCTGGCTTTTTCAAGCTCCCTAGAAAAACTTGATATGGAGTGGAAGAGAGTCGAGATAGAGCAACGGGCTCAATTTGATCAGCTGTTTGCAAATCTAGAAGAATATACTGATTCAGGAGAATATGAGGAGGATAAATATACTGAAGTTGCAGACCTAGTTATTTTTTATAACTTGACAAATTTTATCTTTAAAATGGTGAGTGATGTCACGCGAACCCAGATTACTGGCCCAATTATAAGTTACTCGTCGCATATGCCATCTTTAATGGGTAAGTATATAAATAAAATAAATAGAGAGCATGAACTGAATTATGACACTAATGCAGAACTGAAAGATTTTAGCAACGAATATATCCAAAAACCTTTTGGGCGCCCTATATACGACGGGGTACAGAGGTTATTCAATCAACGATATGTGGAAGTCAAGAAAGAAATATCCGTTTAGTAAAACAAGAGATTCAGAATCTATTGAGTGAGCATTCAGAAGATTTTTTACATAACGATCGAGATAGTGAAATTGCTGATATGGTCATGAGTATATCGTTCGCATATACTGAGATTAAGATATTTGAAGCCGTTAATAGAGATTTTGAGATCATCTGGAAAACTTGGCACAAAAGAGTCTATAAAAAACTTAAGGACAGGGGATATTTTCCCGAAGTAAAAGCTTTTGATCCAAGTAAAACTAGAGTTAATTTAAGGGTAAAGGATGGGGATGAGATTTCGAGTAATGTATACCTACGGAGGGCATTGCAAATCATGAATAATCTGGTAGAAGAAGATGCCTAAGTCCTCGAAAATTATTTGATGCCTTCATTCACCCTATATCACAATAGTTAAATTCCCGGTAAAACAGAACTATGTAGAAAAGTGGATGTTGGCGGAGGCGTCTCATTGCAACCGACATTATAAATGTGACAATTTGAAGTTATGGGTAGGGTCGGATACCTTTAATTTTGTCAAATACTAAAAACTTAAGCTAGCTGCAATTTTTCCTGTTTTTTCCATTGCTTTATGCTGATCTTCTCGCTCGAAAAATAGTTCTCTAGCAACACCAATAATTATTTTTGCATCTGCTGTTAAATTATACCCAAATTCGAACGAGATGCCTTGGGAGTAATGATTGTACAATGATCTGATCAAGTACCCTCTATCATGCATTGTTACGTATTCTTCGCCAGACCAATAGGAAAGCATAAGATGATTTGATTTATTGTATAGATGTAATTCATTATGATAAGAAAAGAATCTTAGTTTTTCTGAGGAAAAAAAGACCTCATTATTGTAAGTTGTATTAACTTGGCTAATATTGGCAGCCAGTTTAAATTTAATATTGTATCCTAAGCGAGCTAAATAAGTATTTTTAGCTAAAAACGGACTTAGCTGCGTCGTATGAACGTCTTTAGCTATGCTTACCGAGTATTGCCCAGAGTATAATCTTGTCCCTAAGTTCCAGTCGTTACCCTGAAAATACTCAATTCCAGCGTTAAACACAGTAATTTGGGAATTGATTGTGCTGTTTGATCTTATAAAGCTTATGCCACAATCGATAATTACCATCTGAAAGAGGGTATTGGCATAATTAAAAGTTGATTGGCTACTCGCATAGTCGGAAATACCGGAATTAAAACTCTGAGCCGTACCTTGCTGATATGCCTCGATACTTTGTTCGTGAAAATCAGCACTTAGTTTCACTCCTATATGGTTGCTTTTAACTAAACTTGTTTCGCCATTGAAGCTGGAACTCCCAAGAATTCCAAAAATATTATAGGATAGATCTTCATCTGGTTTTTCGTAGGAAAATTCGTTGTGAGTATGCTTCTCTAAACCTTTGTCATCTTTGGTACTTATTCGTTTGACCTTGTCTCGTTGCTGGATATTATCGTGACTAAATGGTACACCGTCTCCTAGACATGTGTCGTTGCATAATAAATAAGCCAGTAAGAATATTATAATATTGAAAAATTTATACTTTATTAAGTGCAGCATCTTTGAATTATTAGACTTATTTAGTCGTGAGGTGAGAAGAAAAAATGCCGAGCTAAGTTTTATTTTTAATGGTAGAGATACATTCCTTTCTTGATTTTTTATTTTTGAATTTATTCTTAGGGCAGTTTTCTTTAACCTTTTGTTTCCATTCTGCTTTAGACATTTCCATTTTTTCCATTGCTCCAGATTTCTCATTTTCCATCTTTTCCATTAGTTCTTTTTTTTGAGATTCACACCCGCTTAGCACACAAGTTATTCCTATAGGTATCAGAATAAATAATAGTTTTTTGTACATACTGTCCCCTAAATTATTATATGTGTATATTTTGTTTGATATTAGCAAACGGTAACCCATTTTTTTTATCTTAGCTTCTGAATTAATCATAACATCAATTTTTAAACTTTTATAACCATCGTCCAGCTAAATATTACCCATCGCATTACCCAAATAAGCGCGTTATATCAAAATGTTTACAAAAAAAAGCTAAAGATTTCTTTTTTATTTTTAGATACTTTTAAGACTTTCTATAGAAAATTTCATAGCATGCCGATCGGATTAATATGGGAAAAACTGAAAAACATTCGGAAAAATTACCTATGGTTATTGCATCAAGAATTCTCTTTCATCCAATATTTTTAATGGGAATATTTTTCTCTTTGCTTGCCTGCCAGTCAGGTGGAGGGGAACAAGAAAAACATCAGAAGGATTTTAATAAGGCAGTAGCTGTATTTGGAGATAAAAACTACGATAGAGCTATTGAGTTGTTTTCCAACTTAAAGGGGAGCTCTGTTGATCAGGTTCTAGTTGGCAACTATCTAGCTCAGAGTTATTTAGAAAGTGCAGGATTTGATGTACTTATGATAATGGAGTCAATAGCTAGCCTTGACCCTAGTTCTGGAGAGGAAGAATTTATCAACACCGCTTCGCGTTTGATTGAGATAATACCTGACTCCAAGCTTCAGACTCAGGAAAAGTTTAGAAGTGCTTCCCAGGTTTTTGATGATTCAGACCTATATGATTTTAGTGATCCATTAATTTTCAGCTACCGAACTTTATACAAATCTATTTTCCTTATTTATCACTTAAAAAAATTGGGAGAAGATATCTTAGTAGCTAAATCACTGGGTAGCATTAGAGAAAAATTAGAGTATCTTGATCGGGTGCGCAAAAGTGATGCGATTTTGCAAGCCGAAGCAACTATTTTTGATATTGTTGAAATGTTTCCGAATCTTTCGAGTAAGATAAAGAAAATTGTAAAAAGAGTTATAAAAGATGGAGTATTCAAATTCACTCTGAATGGTAAGGTTTTCCAGTTGGATTTCACTAACCGTCATGAAGGGGGTATAGCTCGCTTGTTTTTCGATCTATTTGAGAGTCAGTTGATGGAGTTTGCATCAGAGTATGATTTAGAAGAATTAGATCTTGAGGTCTCGATTGTAGAGGTAAAAGAACTAGCTTATGATCTTATTTTTGGTTCTAAGTCGATTGACGAGTTAGTAGATAGTTTAGGCGAGGATGAACGTATCTTGCAAGTAGAAGAAAAATTGCTTGAAGTTAGGGATGCTCAGGATGATTTGTTAGCTGAACTAAAAAAAGATGCTGAAGAAGTTGATTTAGATGAGTATCTAGATAAAGATATCGAAGTTGTGCATGAAGAAATTCAAGTAAACATAAAAGAATTTGACGAATCTCACGTAGAAGATGATTTATTGGAAGAAGACCTAGAGGATGAGGATTTACAAGAGATAGAGATAGAATTAGAAGAAGAGCCAAGATTATCAAAAGATTTAGCAGAGCTGGATCAGGAATTAATCTAGATAGCAGATTACCAATAAATTTTTTTTCAAAACTAAGTTATGATATAAAGAGATTTTCTCTGGGAGATTGGGCTTAGGAGATCTAGATTGAAAAAAATACTCATCATTGATGATTCGCTGATGGTTAGGACTGCCATGACGGCCTGTGTGCAGAAAGCGGGTTATCAAGCTATTACTGCAGCCCATGGTAAGGAAGCACTTGAGATTCTGACTGACTCCCCTGATATTTCATTAGTTTTTTTGGATGTTCATATGCCTATTATGGATGGCATCGAGATGTTGGAAGCTTTGGGTGCTTCAGAGCTTGCGGGTAAATTTCCCATTGTCATGCTAACCACTGAGAATATGGAGCGTTACCGGGAAATTATAAAAAAATATGGTGTTAAGGCGTGGATTGAAAAGCCTGCCAATTTCGAAAAGATTGCCGAATACATTGACAGACTTGCAAAATAACTGAAAAAGGAAGCAGCATTCCGAGTTTAGCTAGGTATCGATGAAAGCTGCAAACTTTTTACTGCGAGATGGGTGTCTTAGCTTTCTTAAGGCTTTTGCTTCGATCTGCCTAATCCGTTCACGCGTAACATTGAATTTTTTACCAACTTCTTCCAAAGTATGGTCGGTGCTTTCTCCAATGCCAAAGCGCATACGAACGATCTTCTCTTCGCGAGGAGTAAGGGTCGCCAAAGCTTTCTGTGTCTGATCTGTCAAAGAACATGAAATTGCTTTCTCAGTTGCTGAAACACTTGTATTATCTTTCAATAGGTCGCCTATGCTGGAGTCCTCTTCCTCACCGATTGGAGTTTCAAGTGAGATAGGCTGAGCTGCAATTTTCATAACTTTATGAACCTGGCTCACCGCAATTTCCATACGTACAGCAATTTCTTCTGGCGTGGGTTCACGACCAAGCTCTTGGACCATCAAGCGACTAGTACGGATAAATTTATTGATCGTTTCGATCATATGGACTGGAATTCTAATTGTACGAGCCTGGTCAGCGATTGCCCGGGTAATTCCCTGGCGAATCCACCAAGTAGCATAAGTAGAAAATTTATAACCACGTCTGTACTCAAATTTTTCCACGGCCTTCATAAGGCCAATATTTCCTTCTTGGATAAGATCCAAGTACTGTAAACCGCGGTTAGAGTACTTTTTAGCAATAGAGACGACGAGTCTTAGGTTTGCTTCGATTAACTCCCTTTTTGACAATTCCACTTCATTTTGGATTTGTGTCAATTCGAAGTAAGCCGAGGTTAAAACTTCAGCGTCCAGCATAGTCTCTTTTTTACAAATCCGTTTTGCCTCTTGAAGGTTGGTATAACACTTTTGTATACGCATCCATTGGCGCTCAGACGCTGCTGATGGCATCGCTGCTGGTTTTGTAAGCAGTGCCTGCTCTAGCTCCTGTGTGCTCATACCCACTCGTTTAGCATAGTACTGAAAGTCAGAATCTGCTTCACGGATGGTTTGGACATAGGTGGTTAGGCAAGATATCGAATTATTAATTAAGTTTCGGTTGATATTGAGTTCTTTAAGGCAAGAAAACATTCGTTCCTTGCAATCCTCAATAGTTGTAAGGAGCGCATTGCTGTGAGGCTTTTTCTTCTGAGCATGCTTGGTAAACTCATCAAAGATGTCCAGGAACTCTTGAGTTCCGCAGCGAATACGTGAATCCATTTCTTCTTCATTTGCAGAGGTCTCATCATCATCAAAAAAGCCTTTGATCCAGCTTTTCATACTGACTTCATTCTTGATGTACTTGTCAGCAGTGTTGTGAATCCTACCAAGACCTATTGGTAAGTCTATGAGGCGCCTGATTAGGCGATTTTCAGCTCCCTCTATCTTTTTAGCGATAACCACCTCGCCTTCACGTGAAAGCAATTCGACGCGACCCATTTTGCGTAAATAAATTCTAACTGGGTCGTTTGATGCGCTGGTGGTTGCAGAAGTATTGGCTACTTTTGGGTTGGTGCCTTCTTCTTTAGCGGGCGCTTCTTCTTCTTCATCGCTAGCATCATCATCTTCTTCCAATGGCTCTTCTTTGGTGAAAGTCCTAGTGTCTTCCTCTTCCTCACGGTTAGTGATTATCGCATCGGAGCTTGCTTTAGCTTTGGCATGAACGGGTTCAGGACCATGAACCGCATCGTCATCAAGATCAGTGCTTTCAATGTCAGGTTCTGGAGCGGGATCGTCACTCATTAAAAGGTCTTCGTCACCGAGATCTGAGACCATATAGGATGAGTTTTCTTCACAGTCGCCATCCGCACCCTGCTCTGCTAGGTTTAGGTCCGATGGGTTAGGACCTTGAACCTCGCTACCGTTGAGCTCTGATTGAGCTTGTTCGGAGGCTGCATCTTCTTCTCGATTTTGAATGTTTGTCATGCCCTCATATCCTATAAAACGTTTAAGGTTTGTTAAAACGTGTTAAAAATCGCACATCGCCCATCGGGTAGAATTGCTCCTCAAAAGACTTATTCAGCCTTGACGTGGGGAAAAGAAGATACCTTATTCCCATGAAAACTGCCACTTGATCCGGATCAATTTAAGAGCAATTCGAAAAAAACTAAAAATGCGAACCTAAGGCTCACGTTCGCATTTTTTCCTAAGTACCCATTTTTTTGTATTTATTCACTATGTCAGCGAGCTTTGTTTTTGGCGGACAAAGCGCTGGCCGGTGACTATATCACAAAAAAAAATATATTGCACTTTATGGATGGAGTTTATCTTGCCTGCCCATATATAGTCAATGATTAAAGGTTGTTAGGGTCAATGTAGGTGATTAAAACTCAGTCCATGTTCTGTCTTTGTGCCTTCGAAGTCAATATTTAAAGAAATAAGCCGATAAATCGGCCATGAAACTGAAGCCTTATTTGAAGTCTATCTTGCCAAAATCTGCTCTGTCTACCAAGCAGATTGTTTGGGCGTGCATTCTTAGTTTAGTATTTTACGGTAGTGTACTTGTATTTTCAGAATCTGAATTGGGAAAGACCTTCCACTATAATATCGCAACCAACATTGAGTTTAAACTCAAAGATTTACTGGGTAAGACACCAAACTTACACAAAAAAATCAAGATCCTTTCGCTTGGTGATCAATCGGTTTCATTACTCAATCGTAGCCACCTATTCTTACACGAGTGGGCCCATATACTTGAAGCCATCTCAAAACAGCAACCTAGCAAGATCATGATTGATAAGATTTTTGGAGTTGCAAACCTTGCAAAGCAGGCAAAGCAAATTGGCATCGAAAAAATTTCTTCCATTGATACGCCTATTGTGACCGGAGCTTTTCTTTCACCCGGTGAGATACCAAAGAGGGAGCCTGTAGATTTTTCATCACTCCTAAAAGTCATGGAGGAGCGGCTAGGAATTGGACTTAGGTATCTAAATCCGCATTTGTTTGCAGAAGACGAGGGCATAGAACCCTATAAGGGTCTTGGTTATCTCAAAGAAGAGCTTGAATCTATTGCCTATGCTCGGCATCGTAGCCTCAAAAGCATATTTAATATAAATGGTTTGTTTAACTATGGTGGGCAATTGAAGTACAGTCCATTTGTTAGAGTCAAAGATGGGTTTATATTTCCACATGCATCGATGCTTGCGGCGTCTGAGATTTCTATTAATAGCGAAGAAAAAATTACAATCAATGGTCATGTTTTACCGATAAATTACGATGGCTTGTCAATCATCAATATGGTTAACAAGCAAGACTTTTACAGCCGCATTAAGCCTCTTATCAATATGAAGAAGTTCCCTAACATTATCGAAAAAGGAGACATCGTCCTGATTCTACCTAACATGTATACAGGTAGTACCGATTTCCACAGCTCCCCTATGGGCTATGTACCGGGAGGCTTCTTTGTAGTTTCAGTTATCAATAGCATTCTTTCTGGTCAGTGGATTGATCAAGTACGCTTCTCTAGCTTGCAATTGTTATTCTGCTCGTTGTTAGGTGTATTTGCTGCAGTATTTCTCTCTTCTTCAATATTTTGGATTACCCTTCTTTCCTTTATGCTTTTTATATTGCTAGGAGGAATAGGAAGCTTCGTCTATCTTGACCTTGAAATTTCCTGGTGGTGGGGAAGTATTTGTTTTTTAACCATCTCAATTGTTGTGTTTACTTACAAGTCTATATTTTTCGAAAAATTTAAAGAAATTAATGATGAAATAACTGACATCCTTGACTCTATTGAACAGGCTATATTTACCTTTAATCCTGATTTAAGCCTAAATTCAGAATACTCTAAGAAAGCCGGAGAGCTTTTTGATGCGAATATATTTAAAGAGAAATCCTCAATTTTTAGGGTTTTTTCAATGGATGAAAAAGAAAAAGGAGAATTTTCTGAGTGGACTAAACTCTTATACAAACAAAAAAGCTTGAGGAAATGGAAAAAACTAATGTTGTTATGCCCAATGAAGCGTATAGAAATAAAACAGCAATCGCTTATTAAAACCATTGACCTAGATTTTAAGCCGGTCATGAGAAATAATCAGTTGACCAAAATAATGGTTTTAGGAACTGATGTGACCAGTAAGTTGGAGATAGAATCGAGGTTAAAAGTAGCACAACAAAGTAACCAGTTAAAGATGGAAAGGATGCAACCTTTTGTAAGTCATGATTTAGAACTAATCAAGGAATTTCTTGAAGAGTCAACGACCTTAGTAAAACGGTACACTGATCTGGAAAATATTCAGTATTTAGCCTCTCATATTGATGAAGCTTATCGTGATATGCATACTTTGAAGGGAAATGCGGGTTCCTTTGGCTTCTCAAACTTAGCAAGAATATTCGATCTTGCCGAGGACTTTATGTCCAAAATTAGGGAGTCGAAGAATGATAGCTCTTTGGATTCTGAATTGAGTTTGGAAGTTTGGAATGAGAATGTGGAGCAAGTAAGGGGGGAAATTGCGGCAATTGAACATATCAGGGAAACTTTGTTTAAAGGATTTCAAGGAAAATTGAGTATTGATCGGCAACAGTATGAAGACTTAGTATCTATGGTGCAAAGAAAACTAATCGGTGAAGATCAGATACTTAAATATTTGGAGAAGCTTAGCTATACTCGTTTTGATAAATTGATGGAAAAATATATCGGACTGATTCGCAACTACCGAGAAAAATCAAATAAAGTCATAGACGATTTGGTTGTTCATAACTCTGAACATTTGATGGATAAAAAACGCTTTGCTATTTTTGATAAAGCTCTTATTCACTTGATAAGAAATGCTATGGATCATGGCATTGAAGATGCTGAAACCCGTGCACTAGCTAATAAAGGCGCAGGTCGCATTGAAGTAAGTTTTCAAAGTGATGATCAAAAAGATGAAATAATTATTCGTGATGATGGTGGGGGAATAGACCCTGAAGTGATATATAAGAAAGCCTTAGAGAAAAATCTTGTTGATCCAAGTAAAGAATATTCTGATCAAGAAAAAGTAAACCTAATTTGCCTTCCGGGCTTTAGTACCAAAGACGAGGCCAATGAAATCAGCGGCAGGGGGGTTGGTATGGATGCTGTCAATAAACTTCTGCAGGATTTAGGAGGAGGTCTTTATATAGAAAGCGAAAATGGTAAAGGCTCAAACTTTTTTATTTCTTTGCCCAAAAAAGCTTCTTCCTGAGAGTTTCGGTGGGTTTTAAGTTTCTTCCATACAAAGCTCCAATTCATCTGTCGTAATATAGTCGATACCTTGCTTAACAAGTGTACGAATGGCGGCCCTGTCATTCACTGTCCAAATGTTTGCGAGCTTCCCTTGTAAATGTAGATCCATTAATTGTTCATCAGATAAAGTCTTAGTTCCTATACCGTCAAACCGTTCGGGAAGTGGGACTGGATACTTTGATATTAAGATGAGCGGAATTGCATTGTGGGTTATAGCTACTTTATCTAGGTATTTTGCTGAGTCGCTGATCACAACTTTGTTTTCACTATTACCTTTCAGAAGTTCAAGAGTTTTTTGTGAAGGAGTGTCCTTTAATTCAACAAATAAAGTAGCATTCTTGTTTTGCATGATTGCAAACACTTCAGCAAGACTAGGGATGTCTTCACCATTTTGCAGCTCACAATTTTCCTTTAATTGGGAAAAATTTTGATCCGCAAATGGAGTGTCCAGTTTGCATGTCCTCCCTTTTTTACTTCGAGCCGTACGTTGGGGAGTTTCATCATGATGAATTATGGGAATACCATCTTTGGTATGGACCACATCAAACTCTATTCCTGGAGCTTGAGCTGCTTCGGCAGCCAAAATGGCCTCGATAGAATTTTCTAGATATTTCGCGCTGTAACCTCTATGTGCGACACAGGAACTTTGCACTGAATTTTGAGCAATAAGCTGAGCGCAATTAAGAAAAGAGATCAAGCCTGCAAAGTTTATGATTGCTGCTTTTGCTAAGTTGATAGTTCTCATGCTTTCTCCACATTGGTTGGCAAATCACATACGCATAATCTATGTTATAATGGTGCAATCGAGAATCTGAAATTCGTTAATTTTTCGTAAAGAAGCTGTATGAGAAAGTTTTTGCAAAATTTGTGCAATATTCGTCTGATTATGGCTCTTGTTATGGGAATTAGTTCGGGAATGCCGCTATTAATCACCATAACTTTGATGCAGGCTTGGGCCAAAGAAGCAGGAGTCGATTTAAAAACTATCGGCATGATGTCCTTAGTTGGTCTCCCTTACACAGTTAAGTTTCTCTGGTCTCCTCTCTTCGACAGATTTTCTATTCCGTTATTAGGGCGGAGGCGTGGATGGCTTTTAATCACCCAGTTTTGCCTTTGTATAGCTATCTTACTTATGGGGTATAGTCAGCCAGAACAGGGCTCCTTCCAAATCTCGTATTTTGTGATTTCCGCTGCATTAATCGCATTTTTTTCTGCTAGTCAAGATATAGTCATCGATGCATACAGAAGAGAAGATTTAAAGACTTTAGAATTAGGAATTGGTTCTTCTTACTATATTTATGGCTATCGAATTGGCATGATATTAAGTAGTTCTGGTGGGTTAATTTTGTCAGATTTTCTCAGCTGGAAATATGTTTTTATGGTTTTAGCTGGGTTTGTAGTTCTGATGATGGGGCTAACAATCGCATATAAAGAGCCTAAATTAGAGCTGGAGCCACCTAAAAATTTTCGTGAATCTGTTATAGACCCCTTTATTGATTATTTTAAGCGTGATAGTGCACTCTTAATTCTGACATTTATTCTTTTGTATAAACTCGGTGATACTATGGCAAGTGCTATTAGTACGCCTTTCTATCTGGAAATAGGATATACGAAAACAGAAATCGGTTCTGTTGTGAAGCTGTTTGGCTTCTGGGCTACTATTATTGGGTCCTTCCTTGGCGGCAGTCTCATGTTAAAATATGGCATCAGACGCTCTCTTTGGAGTTTTGGTTTTTTGCAAATGGCGTCGACTGCTGGCTTCGCTCTGCTTGCGATTGCAGGTAAACATATTCCTCTCCTAGCAGGAGTGATCGCATTTGAAAACCTTTCAGCAGGGATGGGGACAGCAGCCTTCGTTGCATTTATGGCCAGTATGACTAATAAGAAATATACCGCCACTCAGTATGCTCTTCTATCAAGTCTTATGGGTGTTCCGCGAGTTTTGGTCGCATCGCTTACGGGCTTCATGGTAGAGTATCTAGGTTGGTTTTATTTTTTCATAAGCTGCACTTTGATTGCTATTCCCGGAATGTTGTTGCTTCTGAAGTTTAGGGATAGACCCGAGGAAGAGCTCTTGGAAACTGCTTCATCCCAGCTTCGGACTTCAGAATCTTGACCACCTAAAATTCATGTTCCCCTGAAGTAGCACCCGAATTCTGTCTATTTTTTGACTATTGAAAATCCTGTAAAAATGTATAGCATCGTGTCTTGGTAATAATTGTGGCCGTTGACCAATAAAAAGAAATAATTAAACGATGAGATATTTTTCAAACCTAATGATTTTTGTCCTATTTCAGCTAGGAAGCACTTCGCATCTGCTTTTTGCTAAGACTTTTAAGACCGCTCGTGAAATTATGCAGATAGAGCCCACGGAGATCATCACCCGAGTTGATGGCACCAAAGAACATGGTTATCGGGCTAAAAATCTCATAGCAAGAAATTTATTTAGGTATCCCATTGCTGAAGAAGGTGGGTTTATCGGGGAAAATACAAGGATAGATGGCAGAAGATTTAAGGATCATATTTTACTCTTGAAATCTTTTGTTAGTCCAGATGCTCAGGTATCGGGCTTTGCCAAGTTGAGTGGGAATGTGCAAATTACTGGAAAAGCAAGGGTTTCTGGGAGTGCTCACGTATCCGGAAATGCCCGAGTTTTAGGATGTGCTCGGGTGTTTGGAGCCGCCCAAATTTATGGAAATGCTCAAATATCAGGTTATGCACTCGTGTATGGAAAAGCTCAGGTGTATGAGAATGCAAGAGTTTCTGGCGGCGCGAAGGTTTCTGGTGAAACTCTAGTGTACAGTGAGGCACAGGTGTACGGAAATGCACAGGTTTATAGGTATGCTCATTTATATGAAAATGTCCAAGTGTATGGAAATGCTCGGGTATACGAAAATTCCCATGTTTATGGAAATGCGCGCATATATGAAAATACTCAGATATATGAAGATGCCCGTGTATTTGGAAATTCTCGCGTCAAGGGTAAATCCCGGGTATATGGGAATGCGCAAATATCTGGAAATGCCTTAGTATTTGAAAGTGCAAGGGTCTATAGAAGTGCGCAAGTTTTAGACAATGCTAAGGTTGGGGGGAAAGCTAGGGTATATGGAAATGCCTTGATCTTCGGCAAAGCGCAAATTATTGAGGAAGCTCAGATTTATGGAAATGCAAATGTCTATGGAAATGCGTTGGTATCTGGATTATCTCAGGTGTATGACGACGCTTATGTTTATGACGACGCACTGATATGGGGAAATGCATTGGTATCGGGAAATGAACATATAGAGAGTGAAGTGCATGGTGTGCAGCATGATATTAGTAATCCCCCAATGATGGAAATTTCTGTCGGCTCTTAAAACGATCTATTTTTGGGGTAGGTTCAGCAACGATTTTAACGACAGTGTTGTTTTCCCACTTTTCCCGAATGGCAGGCGATACCTTTTATTTTTATTTCAGGATACTGTTCTGAATTAAAATCCAAAGAAAATATCGACAATTTTCATAATTTGTACTTTTTGGAAAAACCCTGCACGATCAAAGAAATAGTTAAGTAAATGAAAGTTGTCCTTTTGTAAGTTCTTCAATTTCTCCCCTCCAAAGTAAAGCTGGTGATTAAGAATCCAATCAAATATTGCAAGTAAGATTTTGGTGTCATAGCAATTTTATTTTTAATTCCATGTGTTTGTCTCTTGAGTGTTGATATTTCGGCGTAGATCTTTTAAAAGTAACCGCCATTCTCACCATTTAGCCAAAATTTAATAGTTCTTAAATCTGGCTTGATATTCAAAAGATAGACAAGCATGAAGTCAGCTATAGCTCTTATTTTCATTATGATTGCACCTTCAGTTTTTGCTGGAAAAAAATTCAAATCCATTTCGTAATCTATTTTCAAATGCCTCAAAACAATATGCAGAACTTGATGAGGATAGTGATTTTCCCAAACATTATTTTAATGAAATTTCGGATTTTTTTCAGGAAGAAATGGAAAAAATCGAAGAAGGTAATGATTCAGTTATTGGAATACCAAGCAACATTGATGCTAAGAAGCTAGCAGCTGCATCAGCTGCCCATAGCTTTATGAATATTCATTCTGCTGGACTTGTAAGTAATTTGTGTGTGAAGTATGACGCGCATCTTAGTTCAATGCCAATCAACAGTTGAAACTCCTGGTATAGGCCGATTTAGGCACTTGGTAAAATTCTCATCAGCATTCCAGCAGCTAGTCTACCGAAGATGTGCAAAGATAATCCTTGAGTTGACCTAACTTTACTTGCCATTTG
>JBGCDR010000345.1:0-10108 GCA_045105515.1 Oligoflexales bacterium | reverse complement strand
TATCTCATACCTTTGCTCATAAGTGAGATTGGCAGACATAAATACCCCTTTCTTGCAAGCAGATTAGCCTCATAGACTAAACTAAATCCGCCTTCCGAAGCGATGGATTTTTTCTTCTGCACTTAATCTAGCAATCCGCCTTTCCATTTTATTGGCTTTGGGATAACTACCAAGAACTTTCACTGCCACACCTTGGTTTTTGAGAGTTTCAAGAACATTCATGATCTTGGGTTCCTGTAAATGCCCATCCATTTCAACAAAAAAAACATAATGCCAAATCTTTGCTGGATCTGGTCGGGACTCAATTCGGGTCAGATTTATACTCTCGTCTGCAAAAGGTAAAAGAATCTTAACTAAAGAGCCAGGCCTATTCTCCTGGGCCAACATAAGAGAAGTCTTGTCGTTGCCACTCGCTTGCAATTCGATTTTGCGACCGAGAATCAAAAAACGCGTTGCATTCGATGTTTGGTCATTAATGGCTCGATCAAGGACTTTCAATTCATGCTGATCAATTGCATGACAGCTTGCAATAGCAGCACTACCTTTTTCACCAAGCATCTGTTCAACAGCCAAAATAGTACTTGCACTGGTGATCTGGCTCGCATTCGGAAAATTTCGTCTAAGCCATTGCCGACATTGAGCCAATGCTTGCGGGTGAGAATACACCCTCTGGATGTTGGCTGAAATGTCTTCTGGTGAACAAACGAGCAGATGCTCTATCTTCATCTCTATTTCTTGGCAAATGATGAGGGGAGAACTCATCAAACAATCAAAAGTATGGGTAACAGCTCCTTCACTCGAGTTTTCAATAGGAAGAACTCCGTAATCATAAGCCCCAGACTCTACTTCCTCGAAAACTTCTGGTATTGAATTGACTGCCCCCAACTTGGTTTTTTCGCCAAAGTGTTTGAGGCAGGCCCCATAGGTATGTGTTCCCTTAGGTCCTAGATATGCTACTTTCAATGAATCCAATTCCTTCCCTAAATCAAAAATTAACCCTATAAGAGGGCAACTATGAACCTAGGATAACAAAACATTTGAAGAAAACTAAATTTTGAAAAAAAAGATCTTTATTGAGAGCAAAAAGTGTTGAGAGTAGAATTATTTGTCGCTTTAGGACAATTTGCATCAACTTTTTCAACCGTATTTCCTAAAGGGTTTAGAGATAATGAGAAAGTTAGTAGTGATTCTAGCGGAACGAGAGGGGAAACATCTTCGATCAAATTTTCATCCAACCAAAGATGTTTTAAGGTAGTCATTCCATTTAAAGGTGAAAGTTCTTTAATACTATTTTTTGAAAGTGTAAGAGAATCCAAAAACTCAAGACTACTTAAGGGACTCAGATCCTCTATGTCATTATCTGCTAAGTCGAGATTTCGTAAGAAGGTCTTGCCTTCAAAATCACTCAAATCTGAAATTTGATTCCCTGAAAAATCAACCTCATTTAAATAGACGAAATAGTTCAAGGCAGAAAGGTCAGTCAATTGATTGTTACTCACCTTCAATATAGAAAGATTTCGCATCTGCAAGAGAGGGGATAAGTCGCTAATATTATTATTACTCAAATTAAGCTCAAGGGTCCGCTCAAATGCAGTAAGGGGAGTTAAGTCTGAAATTCCATACCCACTTAAATCTAAGCGAATGTATTTCTGAGATAAAACGCTATAAGAAACCTTACCACAATCTGCTTCATTGGTTGCAAGCTTTAAAGCAGCCACAGTTTTTCTAATCTCTATATCTGCATTTTCATCAATGCAATAATCAAAAAACATCTTAGGTGGACTTACAAGATCAGAATGGCTTGAGGAATTTTCTCCGTATTCATCACCACAAGCTGTTATGATAACTGAGTTTAATAGAAAAGCTTGCAACCAAAATCTAAACATGCGACCACCTATACTTATGAATACCTGTGCCTTTTCGGTCGCTACCAAATTCAATTTAAGGAATTTCTATAATTTTTTTTTACTATTATCAGATCCTTAGAGAACATTAGTCACCACAGAAACTCTCATGTAAGATTCTAAACACCTTCTTAATGAGAATTTATGCTTTAAAATTAAGAAGGTAGCCATTAACAGGAAAAAATATGTACCTATATTTAGGCCTATTAATACGGTTAATTGCATTTTTTATTAACTCGAACCACTAAAATACCGATTTATCTATTAAGTCAGAATTGTATAACTTAGTAGTTACTACTAGAAAAAAAGGTTGGGTAATGTCAGCACTAGCAGAATCAGCACGTACAAGCAAGGCTCTTGAACAAGTCGAGCTTCGTAAAAGCCAAAGAAAGCAAATTTTATGCGTGCATCCCCATTTAAATCTTGGGGAAATTATACCTGGGCTTGAGGAAAAATACGACGTTATCTACGCACAGAATGGCTTTGAAGCTTTGCAGCACTATTATAAAAACAAAGGAAAGTTCGATATCATTTTGAGTGGCATCATTATGTCGCAGATGGATGGATTTTCATTTGTAACCAGAATAAGAAAAATAACCAAGAAAGCACCAGTTTATATGATTATTAATGGTGATGTTGTTGATACCAAAACAAGGTCGTTTTTTTCAGAGTTAAACGTCCACGATTTTTTCTCAATCAAATCACCACAAGAAGCCCTAAAGGCAAAATTATTTCCCAAAAAATAGTATTTCTTTTACAGGCCTATGTAAATACATCTTCCCAAATGCCTTTTTGAAAACGTTGCATATCAGATGGACCCTCGGTTAAAACTAATAAAACACGAGAGTTTTCATCGAGAGATACTTGGTCTTTAATATCTTTACGAAGTTCTTCGTTACATATTTTAAATAAACTCCCTAGACTCAACGCACCAGCTTCACTTGCAAGCAAACGTGGGTCTCCTTGCAAAGGTGAGTTAAGGACTCGCATCCCTAAATATGAAACCTTGTCACGACAACTGATAAATGCATAAGACTCATCCCTTAAAATTGGCCATGCCAACCTAGAAGGGATTCCATTATTCAAACCGGTCATAACCGTATCGATTGGGTTATCATCTAATTTATTACTGGACTGACCATTTTGTAGTTCATGAGAGCCATAAAAACAGTCTGCAGCTCTAGGTTCCACAATGATTATAATAGGTGCATTTGCCCCAAAGCGGTTACAAAGATATGCCTGTAAGGCTGCCGCCATAGAGCCTATCCCAGCCTGTAAAATGATGTGGGTTGGCCTCTGCTCTCCCAGCTGTTCGTAAGCTTCGCAGGCTAAGGTTAGGTAACCCTGCATAATGTAGGTAATAAGAGATTCATCAGCTTCAACTGTGGTATTTTGCAGCAGCAACCATCCATTCTTACTTGCTTGCTCTTTTGCATGAATAATTGTTTGGTCGTAGCTCAAGTCTAAAAGTTCCACGTCTCCGCCAACTTTACGGATGCGCTCTAATTTCGATTCGCTCACATCTTGCGAAAGAAAGATCTTAGCCTTACAACCACAAAGTTTAGCCAGATATGCTACTCCGTAACCATGGTTTGCATCAGCGGCAGCAACAATCACAAAATCCTTCATGCTGCGCAAAAGCCAAGCCATGCGATCAAAGCTGATCGTGTCGTTATTTTGTCTGCCCTTCAATGCAATCCATTTCGCCAAACCATAGCTAGCACCTAAAAAATGGTATGCACTTAAGTCAAATCGCTTAGATTCATCCTTAATCCATAGCTTATCGATTTCCAGATATACTGCTAACTGCTCCATTTCGTGAATGGGGGTTTCGCGGTAAATTGGCATGCTCTTGTGAAAATTGACAACCCTTGCAGCTTCCTTAGCAGAAAAAAGGGGGTACTTCCTGGGAGATTCTTTTTTTAAGGTGTTGCGCTGGAACAATAAATCTGGATTTTCAGGGGACATAAATCTTCCTTAAGGAAAGCAAAAAGTTTAAGCTGATAAAAACGTTATGATTGCTTTCGTGGCAATGTGCAACGAATTTTATGGATAAAATAGCTGCGAGTAATACCCCCTTAGGTTTAGGCAAGCAGTCCTTGAGAGCTGATACCGCTATGCTTAAAGTCTATACCAAACAAATTTTTCTAAAAATCAGGAAGCCTAACATGCTGGCCCGCCTAGTGCCGAAGGGATTTCGGAACATATTATTTAAAAATATCAATACCTTGATCACCTGGAATGACACCTATGCTAAAGCTAAGTTGCATAAGTTCTTAGGATGACTTAGATACATGGAAAATGATAAATTCGGATTTAAGGATAAACTCTTAAAATAGATACCTCGAAAGAGTTCCCTTAGTTTCGCTTGGGCACAGAATAAGGCTCAACACTATAGGCTTTCATCTCGTATGCGGCAGCCCCATAGGTACTCTTACTCTTCTTAACCTCCAGAACTCCTTCAATCCAAAGTGGCCCCCAAAGCTCTCTAATCGACCTGCCCTTTTCAAGTTCAACTAAAACTACTAGATTTGGAGGTGGGGCTGGCACATGAATGCAGGCCATCTGGTTTGGAACCAATAAAAATTCTTTGATACTGCTTAAGCCATCACTCAGTGGTACAGCAAATCCAGGAATTCGAACAGGCCTATTGACCGCTTTTTGTAATTCACTGGGAATACTAAGGTTTTGGTAATCCAGCGTTTGCAAAAGCCTCCAACCTACCGTCATAACTACATTACTTTCATCTCCACCAATACCAAGCTGGATATGCGAACTTTTTTCATTGTCAGATTCCTGAGATTGAGGGCTAAGAAAGCTTACATTTGGAAAAAAGTACGCAATCAAAGCCGAAACCAAAATTAGGAAAGTTCCTCCTATTAGTGCTGAGTTCCAATAGGTTTTTCTAGGCGCATTCAATGTTTAGGGCCCCCAAGATTAATTGAGCACAGATCCTGCCAGTCTATGCAGCAGTTCATAACTGCATGTAAGAATACTGACTATTATGACAAGGGCAAGGATTATAGGTCCGCCTATCACTTGATAAGGAGCTTTTAATTTCATTTTGTATCGCGCCATCCAAAGCATCCAAGCCGGAATCAAGCCACTGATAAGAGCATCTCCAAGCCCACCTGATAGCTCAAGAGCTGCAAAAAAAACCTTTTGGAATAAAAATAAGAAAACTAAGCTGGGGATTACAATGATCGCAATTAATTTAAATAGACCTCGTCGGCATTTACTAATTTTCAATCCATCAGCTAAGAAATGCACCAAAGCCCATCCTACTCCTATCATAGATGTGCTTAATGCTAGAAAACCAAAAACCTCCCCTAAACGACCAACAATTGGAGATTGGACAGCATCTCTCAAGAGCAGTGCTGCAGAGTGGTCATGCTGGTAAGCGTATTCCAAGCTCACAAAGGGCACAGAACCGAGCACAACCCACAACCAGACTAGGTAAATGGAATAAGTCAAAGTGGTGCCCCAAAGAACAACCATTCTAACTTGTCTAATATTTTTTCCAAGGCTTGCATATATTACGGGAACAATTCCTGGATAGCTAAAAGTTGTCAACATCAATGGAAACAAAGATATCAAAGTTATTCCATCCCAATGCTGCCGCAAAATCAAAGAAGAATCATACTCTCCGGCACCTAAAGTAACCAATGCAATAAATGCGAAAACCATCAAAGCAAACAACAAACTATTTACCTTATTCACCATACTTGCGCCACAAATTGCAAGTACTGTAAATAAACTAGCGTAAACGATACTACCGAATGCTGAGGGTACGAAAAAAGGACCCAATTCATTTATGTTGTGTATAAGGATTTTCCCACCTTCAGAAAGATAAGCGACTAGAGAAGCATAACCAATAAACAAATAGATAACCCAACATAAAGATTTACCTCCATCACCTAAGAATCGATGAGCCATAGTTATAATATGGGATTCATCTTTTATTATTGCTGCTATTTCGAGATAGAGTAATCCAGTAATGGACATAAAAATATAGGCTAACGTTAAAACAAACGCTGCTGGAAAAAATCCAATTCGTCCTCCCGCTACTGGAAGGGCTAGCATTCCTCCTCCTACACAAGTGCCCGTAATCAAAAAAATGGACGCAATAGTTTTTGCAAAGGAAGAACTGAATATAGATGCCACGAGTTTTTGACTCCCAAGCTAATTTGATTGACATCAATTGATGATTTTCTTAAGATCAAAATTTTAATCTACGGTCCTTGTTAACCATCAGATTATCAGATATATTACAAATTAATAGATTTATTAAAAGCTATATTATTTTTGATAGGACCCTATGAGGTTACAATCGAGTCAACTTGAAGCCTTTCTTGCAGTCGCCCAATCTCTAAGCTTTTCCAAAGGGGCTAAAAAACTTCACATAACTCAATCTGCAATTTCTCACCGGATCCGCAACTTAGAAGATTCTCTAGGTTTAGCTCTTTTTTACAGAAACCCTTCTGGAATAAAGCTTACAGATGCGGGAGAAATCCTACTTGTATTTAGCAAATCAAGAACCAACTTAGAAGAACAGCTTTTTAGAAATCTATCAACCCAGGTTACAGGACAACTCGCAGGATACGTAAGAATCAGTGCTTACTCGTCAGTACTAAGATCTGTAGTAATCCCCACATTAGCTCCCTTCCTGAAAGAAAATACAATGATAGAATGTGAGTTGATTCTTAAAAATAATAAACAAGTTGGTGGGCTGTTACAGAATGGACAAGTAGAGTTTGCATTAACTGACATGCTCATCGGCAAAGCGTCAATTAAATCTGAGATTATTGGCTATGAATCTTATGTGGTTATTGAAAGCAATACCTGTGAAACAAATCCAAATGTATACATAGACAATTCGCCAGAGGATATTGCTACTGAAGCATTTTTCAGATCTCAACCTCAGTTAACACCAAAATACCAACGCATATTTTTGGGGGACTGCTATGGCATCATTGATGGCGTAGAAAAAGGTTTAGGAAGAGCAGTTATGCCGGCTCATCTGTTGCAGAGCAATGATAGAATACAAATCGTAAAAGGATTCAATGCTTACCTATTAGAAGTTTATTTAAACTATTTTTCTCAACCATTTTACTCTCCTATACAAAAAGAAATCATCCGGCACATTAAGGAAAGAGCTCCTTTATTCTTGTCTAAATCAGAGTAATTTTCACTATATCTACCTAATATTAAGGAAGTATTGTAAAAAAATTTGAATGGCTTTCCACTCATTTGAGTGAGAAATCATAGCAAAACCTTCAGACTTTCTCCTAATTTGTTCGGTTTAGACTCTCTTAATAACCTATATTTACTTGATTATTTTTAATAATTTGATTTTTTTTATAATTAGTGCTAGAATCCCACGAATATTCACCAACTGTGAAAGCTTCGATAAAAAACTGCTTAGCTTCCACTAAAATTATTTTAAAATAATAAGTTAATTTTTTCTCATCAAAAATGGCAGATAAATGGACACATACACAAAAAATATTATATTTTCTATTCTGACTCTAATCATTTTATGGCATCAAACTTTATTTGCTGAATCACGCCAAAGCTGTAAAAAAATCCAAAATTTAAAACCAAGCAATTCTGTCACCGCTTATTACGATTTTGTCTATGCATGTAGAGACAAGTCGGCTCCCGCTCGTATCACCAATATCGTTAAAAAATTAAAAGATGTTGTGAATAAAAATGATTGCCTGGAAGCATTCAAAGAGTTGAAGAAAAAAAAGTTCTTAGTTTTACGCTTTTCTAACATCACCAGCATCGAGCCTCTAGCGAGTTTTACCCAACTCCAAGAACTAAGTTTAGGGGGAAATAGCATTTCAGATATTAAACCAATTTCTAAAATTACTAGTTTAAAGAAATTAAATCTAGGTGGGCTGCTTGGCTACAACCAGATTGCAGATTTATCTCCATTAAAAACCCTAAACCAACTTGAAGAATTGCATGTGAACCGGAATTGCGTAAGCAATATACAAGCTCTTAAGTCTCTCAAAAACCTTAAATTCCTCGACCTTTCTGGAAATAGCATTGAGGATCTTAGCCCAATCAAAGACTTAAGCAAGTTAATCGAGCTAAAAATGTATAGCAACCATATCAAAGATATTTCTCCTTTGATTGGATTAGCAGAATTGAAGGCCCTCAACTTAAACCATAATCAGATATCAAATGTCAGGCCATTAGGACAACTCAAAGCACTCAAACGACTTTGGCTGCGAGGCAATAAAATATCTGATTTTAGTCCGTTAGAAGTACAGCGTCCCCACTTTGAACTGCTACTTATTGAAGGAAATAAGACTAGCAATTAAAAAACTTCTTGATTACCGCAAATATTTTCGTATTGTTGACTGGCTGGACAGTTTCGTCAGCCCGTTAAAGAATTCGTTACAAGGGGATTTTATGTCAAGGCTAGTTTTCATGGTCATGATATTCGGATATTTGCTTACATCTCAATTATCAGCTCAGACTCAAACAGCTGATAAACGTTTGGAAGAAAATTTCAAGGTAATTTTTTATGAAAGTAAAGTGCAGCCAAGTTCTAACCATTTCACACCTCAAGAGAGCTTTATTGAAAAAGTTTTAAAGTTGTGTTTTGCCGAGAGTCAAGATTTTGAAGACGCTCTGCATAGTACTATGGTATCGAGATAGTGAAAAATCCTAATTTATATAGTCGAAAGAAGAAGCCTAAGCTAGAACTTCGATCTTAATTTTTCTGCTAGGTCTAAGAAAATCTAGACTGACGAGTCCTTTACTATTAGGTAGAACAACTTCATCGGGCCCGATTCCAATAGCCGCACCTCCTAAAGAAAAATCAATCAGATTTCCCTTGATTGTTTGCTGGGGCAATTTTCTGGTCGCTTGTATGGAAATAATGGTGATAACTTCGTGATTAAGGGCAACCCTCACATCCTCGCGGCCATCACTTTTGTTTGCTGCGTGAGAAGACTTAATTCTAGAATTCTTATTACGCAAGGATTCATTGATAAACTGCCAAATGGCTTCCTCATCATCTCTCGACAGAATGAATTTAACCCGAATCATTTTATTACTTTTCATAAATCCGAGCCTCAGAAATACTTGGTGATTATTAAGACTTCAACAACTTCTCTACTGCTATGGTAATTTGACTAACATTGTCATCTTTTTGCAAAGTGGTATTTGCTCCTGCAGCTCTTGCTTTGGGAAACTCGTTTGCAAATAATTTCGAATAAGCAACGATGGGAATACTCGAAGTCTTTCTAATTTCTTGAATAAACTGAATCCCATTGATATTTGCAGCTCGGACTTCTACCACTACTAAAACAGGATCATTCTCATTGAATGCTTTTTCCGCTTCACTATTGCTATGACTCAAAATCACTTCGTATTTGTAATCAAGCAAGCACTTTACCAGCTGAGTGAATTGATCTTTTCTATCTACAAGGAGAATAGCCGGAGCAGATTTCTCTACCACATTGGACTCAGAAGCTTCTTGCAAAATATCACTAATTCTATTACTCAGTACTTTGTAATCACTCACGTAATTTTTATCGTATCTTATTTCATAAATCCAGTTATCAAGTAGATCTTTAAAGTCTAACAAAATATCAACAGCTTGAAGATCACAAGAAATCTTTTGGTCTCTAAGAGCTAAAACAAATTCTTCAACTTGATGTACCAGTTTCGAAATTTCTTTAAGTCCTGCATTTAAACTAAAGCCCTTTAAGCTATGAGCAATACGAAAAAGCTCTCCCAAAATGCCAGCCTCTTGATTGCGCTCAAGTTCTAAACTAAAAGATTCCCATGACTTAAGTAGGTCTGAAGACTCACTAATGAATAGCTCAAGGATTTCGTTTTCAGCATGTTTCATAAAAACAACTTTTTAAACGAGAGGATTAGATACTTCCATATTATATGATTTACTTAGGGCTATTGCAAACATTTGATAATACTCTAATTTTGTTTTATTTATGATATATATTCTTAGCATTACCCACTAGTTTGTTTATGTTGGGGATATCATTACCTTGCTCACCTCGACTGCAATGGAGAGGTCTCCTCATCATTAGAGTTGTCTAACAATTGATAAAACCCTTTGGTAGCTTAATTTATGTTATTTTATAGTTCCAAAGACCTGCTGCTGCGTAACCTATTTCATCACGAAGCTTATCAATTCTGACTCTTAACTTTGAAGAAGCTGC
>JBGCDR010000344.1:0-12557 GCA_045105515.1 Oligoflexales bacterium | reverse complement strand
ACTTAAGATTTTTCTCTTATTAGCTCTTAAACACATCTTAGGAAGGGGAATTTTGATGAAAATATTTTTTTCAAGCACAAATTTGTTTTGAATTCTGGACGGCAAGATTATTTTTGCATTTTCTTATTGAATTCAAGGTTTGAGTCATTCCCAAGGCGTATGATAAAATCTGCTTCTTCCTGATCTTCAACAGGTTTAAAATCTGTAGATCGCCATTTCTTACTTAATTCTGCAATATATAACGATATACTTGGGCCTATCAAGTTGGCTTTATCATTTGCTTGAGGGCAGCCTTCTATTGATTCAATATAATAAGTTATTATTTTTTTTGCTCCAAGTGCTTTACATTCTTCTTTCGGAGGGGGGCTGAATAGACTACTACGTCTCTTTTTTACGACACCTAAATTTCGAGGTAGATTGCTTGCACCTATATTCGGAGCCATCAAAATGATTCCGATCATTACAAGGCATTTCTTGTGAAGAGGTTTTCCGTTCTGCTTTGAATAGGTACTAAATTTAGGTTTGATATTTTTTTTTTGCATTTGCAGAATTAGTTGTGATGAAAAAGCAAGAAGCAATAATTAGTAAGCAATTCAGATTCATAGAAATTCATCCCAAAAAAATCGTGAACATAGAACTTCTAATTTAGCTATTTTAAAATGTAAATGACTAATATTTTAGAGCTGAGTACCATGGAGGATTTTTATGGTTTAAATTATTTATGAATTTATTCTGTATGGTTTTTAATAGGAAAAATGGTATTATGGTAGTTTATATTTCTCTTTATTTAGAGTTCGCTTAAGTTCAGAGTCTTCATTCGATACTAAGGAGATAAGAAATCATGGTATTTAGAATAAGAAAGAAGAAATACCATTAATTAAATTTTTTACTATCATATGCCAGAAATATTAGCAAAAAATAGGTTAATTTTCTAAATATCTTCTAAATTTGAATCACTAGGTTGATGAATTTCAAATAAGAAATCTACTGCATCTGCAGTATCAACCTCAATATTAAGAGTTTTCATTCTTTTAGGTCTATAAATGCTAATGTTCTGACGTCCCTGATTTTTAGCGATAGTTGCTTTGATCGTTTTTATAGCCTCCGGAGTAAAATTATAATTGGTACCAGCAATAGAGATCTGATTTGGTGCTGTTGAGACTCTTTCGATGTTTTCAACTTTCTCTCTTAGTTCATCGTAGCTGATAATTGATAAAGTTTCTCTGTCAGTGCTCTGTTTCACTTGTTCTAAATAAAAACTTAGAGAGTTAATCAGCTCATTTAACTCTTTTCCTATATCGGGATTCGATATTTTCTTTTCGGTTTTTCTAGATGTTACTTTGAGGCGAAATGGACTTGATAGTAGGCACGCAGTTCCCTGGGCTATGCTTGCAGATACTACTGCAATTGGGAGAAAAATTACTGGGTAAGTACAAGCGGTAAGCCATGAGCTTATAACAAAACATTCTTGCTCATTGTAGTTGGCGTTGCCACTACAATTGTTGCAACTGAAGAATTTTGCAGTTTCCATACCCCAGTTATTATTATCAATACCATCGATCTTGCCACACTCTATTTTTCCAGATCGTACTACTTCATTGTAAGGGGTTTGGGTAATGGAATCTTTGCTTATTTTATGATTTTTGAAAGCCAAATTTAGCTTTTTATTTAGTGATTGGGTTTGTTTATTAATTTCATCATTGAGTTCCAAAATTTCTTTGTAGTAGGTCTGAGAGAACTTATTTTGATCATTGGGGCTAATTTTCGACCATTGACTCTCCCAAGTTTTGAGGTCAACAAGATAGTTTTTAAGTAAATTGTATTCTTCAGATTGATTTATCAGAAATAGATTTGCTTTTGCAGTACTAGCGAAGTGAATATAGAAGCTAAACAACACTAGCAAAGAAAGTGTGAACCGATTGTTACTTCTCAAAAAGTTGGTTTGCATAATATTCCTTTCAGAAAGTAGGCGAGAACATCGCAAGTATCGATAACTTTGACTATTAATTGAAACGCATCTTAGACGTCAACTTTTGTCTGGCAGGTAGTGTTTAAGTACTTGTTAATTTGGGTTATTTTACTTGATTGAAATGTGTTGAATAGAGTTGCACTTGCAGAATAAATGCAGAATCACATAAATTTTTATAGCTGCTTTGGCGAGGCTTACTAGGTAGTTGGATTGCTTTGTTGGTAAGGATACCTTTCCATCAGGTAACAAAGGCAATCTTGTTTGATGACTCGTAAATCTTTGGTAAGCATAGCAGGCATTACCTTTTTTGTAAGCTTGATCGAACCGTCTTCTAATTTGAAAAAGTTTGAAGTAACCTTATTCCCTTGCTCATCCTTGACTATAATTAGGTCTTGAGAATAAGAACTGGTATGCGCAAACACAGTTCCTTCCCCAAGTTCCTTAAAATTATAACCCTCTATTTCATCACACAGCTGCAGGGGATACCCACTTTCAAAACCAATTTTGGTATCAGTAGCAATGGTCACAGTACCGATGGTGTGAAACAACTCAAAAGGTCTTGTTATGGTGTTTTTTTCGAATTCCACTAGCTTTAAGCACTCTTCAATATAGTTGCTTGCATGATCAACTCCTTGTTCATTTGCATCTAAGCCACATTCGAGGGTGACTGCAGGCGCAAGGGAAGAAAATGCAAATGATTGAACTCCCTTAGGATAAAGATAATATACGACTAGTGAATTAAATAATGTGGCTAATTGGAGAAAAGGTGGGCTTACCACATTGATGCATGCATAGTGAGGGTTTTTCCCGGTATTATTATGAATATCTATGCTTGCAAAAACTCCACGATTTTTCATTGTTTCAAGTACTTCTGCAGCCATCCTTTGTTCAGGTTGGTTTATACTTATTCCCCCTGGCCAAATTCGGTTAAAATCTGGCTGGCCAGGTAGGAAACGTAGGCCTTTTTCAGCTGCTTTTACATTGCCGATAAAGATACTGAGGTCACGAGGAAGTTGCTTGTTGGCATATTTTTTGAGGACCTTTTGGATTGCAAGAAATCCTGAGGTTTCATTTCCATGAAGGAGAACAGAAATAAACAGTGCAGGAGATTTTTTCCCCTTTAGGTGAATCAACGTTGGGCCGCCAAGAATTGACTTCAAGTCCCTTGCCCTTGCATCTAAAATCTCTTTTGGGAAGCTATTGGTTTCTTGTAATAATGTACCTTTCATCTCGGCTCCTTTCACCTTAGTGCCTAGCAGTCAATGGCCACTGATGCACAGGCAACTCTGTTTGCTGCAGATCATAGTATGCACAGCTTAACTCCTCAAAGGAGCATTTATGCTTTGCTTTGTATTGGCGTTGCCATGCTGCGCCCGTTTGACCAGAGAGTAACCTCTCCTCTATGACGCTAAGGTAATGCTTACTTACTTCGTCGGCAACTTCAAGTATGGACAAGCCTTCTTTAGCCATATCTAAAAGAGAGTCTTTTATGAGTTTTTCTAGGATGATAACCTGATCGTTGTGCCATACTATATCAGCTGCTAGCCCATATCTTGCAGCCTCATAGAAATTGTCCCTTGCCTGGTAGAAGTTAATAAGTTCCTGAGATTCTCGATAATTTTTTGCTAAATAACAAACAAGACCATAATAAAATGCTGAATTTGCAATGGAGTCTTCTAAACTAGGGCCAGCTGGAGCAACTCGCTGTTCTATACGTAAATTTGGCGGGTTAGACTGAGTTGGAGGCCCAATGATCACTCGGTTCCAGCGCCAAATGGTACCGTTATGCAGGCAAAGATGCTTAAGCTTTTCAGGGCTTTGGTCTTTGTAAATAAGCGGTAATATCGGCAGATAGCGCTGACGATTTGCATCAAAGTATTCCATCAAGCTTCTGTCTAAATAGCGAATCCCGAAAGTTACTCGTTCAGCATAGTCTTTTTCTGCCAATGAGATAGATTGTTCAAACAAAGGTATACGTGATTCTTCCCATAGTTCTTTGCCAAATAGAAAAGGGGAGTTCGCTGATATGGCTACAAGAGGGGCAGATGCCACTTTTGATGCGTTGTAGAAGCTTGTACCCTGATCTTGATCAATCTGTAAATGAATCTGTAAAGAAGTAGCTGCAGCCTCTAAAATAACATCGTTGTGCTCTAACTTTAAATGATCTTTTCCTTTAATATCTAGCTGAATAGGAACCTTCTTACGCATATTCATGAGTCGTTCATTTAGAGCATAATAGCGGTTTGAAGGTGAGATGTTTTCCATATTTAACTGGCCTTCTTGAATCGTGGGTAAGATCCCAATCATCATCAGGCGAAGATTCATCTTTTTTGCTTGCTCTTCAGCCTTTTTCCACTTGTTTCTTAGATCTTTTTTAAGATGTAATAAACCATCCCCTTTTATGGAAAATGGTTTTGAATTTAGCTCGAAATTATATTTTGCTAGCTCTGGGACGATCATCGGGTCATCTAATTCTTCTATAAACTCAACATTAGCTGGAACAGGTCTGCAGCGAGAGTCTACAAGCCAAGATTCTAGTTCAAATCCACCAGTGCCAACTTTATTGCTAAATTGTTTTTTACAGAACCAGTCATTGATAAGTTTGGTTTCATCCCTAATTTTTTCGTTAAAAAGTGACACATCGGATTTGCTAAAGTGCAACTTTGAGATATCTACTCCCATCGCTCTTCTCCACACATTTATTTATTGGGCAGTTAATTAAGAATAGTGTCAAAGTTCAAGAGCGCGTACAAGAGTAAACCTCTATATTTACGAATAGTTATGAAAAAATGAGACTTTAGTAATCGTTTCCTCTATGGAGTCTCATCGGGATGATGTAGGCAAGAAGACCACTCCATAGGGGTCTAAGTGACATTTTCATATTGACCGAAATAGAAAGTATTTGAGAGGAGAAACCGATAGATCTCCAAATCAAGTTGGCTAGGACTTGTACTCTTGGTTGCTACTATTTCTTTGTGTTATAAACCTCGAGCATGTGCAATTTAAGAGGAAAAGTGAGAACATGGCAATTGAATTAAATGACAGCAGCTTTAAAGAAGAGGTTTTACAATCTACCTTACCTGTGCTTGTAGATTTTTGGGGTCCAAATTGCGCTCCCTGCGAGCAGCTTTCTCCCATCATTAACACATTAGCTGAGAAAACTGACGGGATTGCGAAAGTTTGTAAGCTTAACGTTCACAGTGCTCCAGAAATAGCAGCTCAGTACGGAATTCGCGGTGTACCTACTGTTATTGTATTTGAAGATGGTAAAGAAAAACAGCGATTTGTCGGGGTTCAACATCCCATTAAATATGTTGAAGCATTAGGTCTGGAGATGGGGTAATACCATTTGAACTTCGCTCTTAACTAATTGAGCAAAAAGGCCTTGCTAATCTCTTTGGCAGCGATTTCTGCCGGGGTTTTCCTATTGGTTTTTTCTTTATGCGGCTTTGCGAAGCTTTCAAATTTTCCTTCCCAAGTCAGAATGTGGGCAGCTTCACGCTTTTTAATTGCCCTTGAATGGCTAAGATGCTCTTGGTTCATGCTTGGTACAATATCTATCACAACGTTTCCTGCAACATCGGTACTTTCTGTAACCATGGATGTAGATTCTCCGGGGATATGAATGCGCATACCATCAGCAGCAAGAGAAAGTAAGGGCTGGTAAACACTTGGAAGGTTTGAGAACTGAAAGTCATAAATGCTTGTTTTTTTGACACCTAATTTATTTAGCTCTTTCATAAAGGCTGAGGTGACAGTATCAAGCATTTTACTGCGATGTGGCGAGGGCTCCAGCTTTTTACGAGAAACGTAGTTATGGCTCCCTGTTCTTGGACCGTTAGTTACCAAGTAATGCTTATTGGTACCTTCCACTGCAACGATGTTTCTTGCCAATTTCTTAGCATCATCCGGAGTAAAAAATAGCATTTCGCCCTTTTCATTAGGAGCATCACCAGGGAGGACAATTCCAAGGTTTTTAAACTTTTGTTCGGGAAGTAAGCCATTTTTACTTTCATAGTCCTTTTTAGCTTTTTTTAATGAGCTTTTCATTACTCTATGGGGAACACCTTCAACAAGGAGCAGTTTAGTCTTGCTTCTAAGGCTCATTTCATTGTCTTTGTTAACCGCATGCTTAGGCAAAATAATTAATGAAGTTTTGTGAGCGACTGTACTTAAATATTTAACTGTCTGATGTCCACTCCAAATTACTGAAGACTTACTAGGTAGTTGTTTGCTATGCTGCAGTAAAAATGATAGCCCTGTTGATCCAGAAATAAGGAATACATCAGGAGCTTTTTTCTCGATGGGCATTTTAAATGCTTCATAAGGGCTAACTGCGAAATCGGCTTTAGTAGTTCCCAAAGCAATGAGTGCATCTCGGATACCTAAGACTTGGTTCTCGTCTCCTCGGTAGTCTTTATCGACGAGAATTTGAACAAGCTTGCGGTCTGCTTTTGCTTCCCAGATTATTTTTTCATTATAAAGTGTTCTTGCTACATTATCTAAAAGCACTCGCAAACGCTCCTTATCTGGCTTGGTGCCGGAACCTACAGTCGTTAAAATGGGCCCATCATTAGCTGTGATAAAACCTTTTTTTATTAGGGCCCCAAGGACGACGGCATGTTGATAAGGAATATAAGGATTGTTAGAAATGACTAGAGTTTTGCCATGTGCGGGGCTCTTATCCAGCCAAGTATTAATGGTATCAATGGTAGATGGTCGTTTATCTTTATTCATTGGTACATCAACAAAAATTGGTTTTTCTTTAGAACCGATCAATTGGTCCCATGCTAACCTAGCTCCCCCACTTTCATTGCTAGGAGCAACCTTGGGTCGTTGCCAATTTTTCCTGAAGATTTGGTTCGGGCCTGGCTCAAAAAGTATTGACTCACTTTCAATTCTTGAGTCAAGGGGGCGTTCGCCAGTCAAAAAGTAAACTTTTTTGTATTTAAGACCCTGTGAAGCAAGCTTGTTAAAAAACGCTACTCTTGATCTCATGCGTCCGACTGAAGCTCCTAGAATCAGCACATTTTCATAGACTTGATCTAATTCTGGAGTGACTTCATCAAAGAATCCGAATTCATCTAAGGTCTTAATAATGATTTCTTGGTGTGATTTTGTCAGCTGGTCGTCATAAACGTTCCATCTTTCTTTGTCAGCAGGGCGCAAAAGGTGTTTTTGAGCATAGGCATTAAGCTGGGATAAATTATTTTCCCCTGTATATCCCAAAGTCTTCATTAATTTAAACAAAGGGGTTTTAACAGTTTGGTTCTCGGTCAAGGTGAGATTGTTTTTTGATAGTCCAATGCTAGCCCAGGCAAAAAGGCTTAAACTTAGGAGGATGAAATTCTTCATAATTACCTTACCCTGTAAAATTCTAGTAAAACAATAAAGGCCATTAATATACTATTTACGCTGATATTGCAAAAATATAGTGACTAAAGATAGATTAAAAAATCCACTTTTGTTTTGATAAATCTATGCTAATACCTGATATTTCTGTTAAAATTTAAGATGCAATTGATATTCCCTGAAATTTTTCTTTTATCGAAAAAACGTTTTGTTCATGGGGTAAGTAATATGTCAACTATTAGACTTAATAAAGGTGAAATTCAGAGCTATCGTTATCTGATGGATTTGTTTGCTGCAGAATTTGAGGATAAACAATCGTATTCTGAGCATCCTCCCTCCGAAATTTACTTAAATAAGTTGCTTGGGAATGAAAATATGATCTTCCTTGTTGAAAAAAGAGCAGGTGCGGTTGTTGGGGGTTTGGTTGCTTATGTTTTGAATAAATTCGAAAAAGAGCGTAGCGAGGTCTATATTTATGATTTAGCTGTGCAAACAGCATTTCGTAGACAAGGTATTGCTACGCAGCTCATTAATTCTCTCAAATCAATTGCCAAGCAGCTTGGCGCATGGGTCATTTTTGTTCAGGCAGATTATGGAGATGAGCCGGCAATTAAGCTCTATGAATCCTTGGGTAGAAAGGAAGAAGTTTTACATTTTGATATTAGCGTGTAGTCTCGGAATTCTTGTGCTTTCTCGATGTCGGTTACTACATCCCAGGCTTGCTCTTTAGAGGCATTTATCAACATACTTGCTGAAGTTTGCATGATTAACTTCCTTTTTAATATTAGGTTTTGTCAAACAATTCGGGTGTTGTAGTGAATTATTGATAGATTATGCATGTGAGCTAAATTTTTAGCCAATCACTTTTTTCACAAACGGTAAAAAAATAGCCATCTTCTATTTGAAGGGTAAATTCCCGAAAACGCGCATTTTCATTCATATGTAGCTCTTCGACAATCTTTAGGTCCAGCTTTTGCGATTTTGCTGAAGTTTCATCAATATTTTTTACCAATACATAAATCGATACCCCAATTCCTCTTGCTTTTAATTCAACTTCTTTGAACCTTGGGTGATGGTCAGAATTGAAATCATGAAGCCACAGAACAGACCTGCCTTTTCGATCTACTAAGTCATCAAAATGGCTTCCTCCGTGCTCACTTGTCCAATCGAAAAGATTTTGGAGAGTTTTCGATGTCTCTTCAACATTTTTCACGCAAATTATTGGTACAGTACTCATTTAAGATCCTCTGGTAAAGTATCTGCTGGAATGGCAATAGTCATACTCTCTAGTATGCAAATTTGACAATTGAGATGTCAAGCAAGCTGTAAATAATATTTAGGTAGTATCTTAAAGTAGCCTTTCATGAAAAGATCAAATATTTGGTTATGTATAAAATATGATCATATACCGACTATTTTTTCTTTTAGATATCAATAGATAGCAGTCATACAGCATTTTGCTATGTAAAGTCTATTGTACCCTAAAATTGGATTGTGCTACCAAAAGCGACCTAATCAATTTTTTAGGGGAATTGTTCATGTTAATTAAGATTGGTATCGTTTCTGCACTTTTCTTAAGCTCTCTTAATAGTTTTGCTTCTGATGATTTAGAAGAAGAGCAGCCTGCTGAAGTCACCACACAGAGTATTGTTGTTCACTGGTCGAGTTTAGCTAGAGGAGATATTAACCCACTTTCTCAAGCAGCAGCTAAATGGCAGGAAAATGCAAATGTTCGAAAAACACAGATAGATGATACGAAAAAATGGATTAGCCAGCTCGAGCAAGATACTCAGACGACTGACAATAATTTAGATGAATTAGCTAATAAAGAGCAACAAATTAGAAATAAATTAGCTGGGATATCTGAGAAATTACAAAAAATAGCAGAGGAAAAACAAGCTCAAGCAAAAGAGGTCCGGAAGAAAAAGAATGAGTTGTATTCTCAGAAGTACCTTCTAGCTAAAATGCAAACCAAGCAGGAGCAAGAGCAAGTTAAATTACAGGAGGCAACTGAGATCTTAGACGAAAGTAGTAAGCTTAGAGAAGATCTTTGTTCTCTTGAAGAAAAGCATGGATTGACGGAGGATGGTATTAGGTCACTACGTAAGAAAAAAAAGATCCATTGTAAAAGAAGTTCTATGATTGAAAAATCTTTGAAAGATCTGAGTTGGATTCTAGAATCGCTTGCAGATTCTGAAGAACAAGAAGAACTTGATACTGCTGAAATTATTAGGGATATGCACGATTCGTTGAGTAATATAAGTGAAGAGGAAAATTTACGTGCATCGAATTCTTCTGAAAATTTAGAAGAGCTAAATAATAAACTTGAAAAGCTAGTTGATGAAATTGATGCTGCACGAGACAGCATTCTTGAACAAGAGCGAGCAGCACAGAACGTAATGGATGATCGTTCATTTATAAGAAAATTACTGGTTCCGGGAGTTGTCGCTTTGGCTGGAACCGGAGCTGGAGCTTACTACTATTATGGCTACTTCCAATAAAAGTTTTGCTTGGAGTATATAATTTCTTATTTAGGAGTGGGAATAATGTGAGTGTTAGCCTGGAGCTGTTTAGGAGGTACTTTTACTAGGGTGAACTTAGAGCATAGGATTTAATGCTTAAAAGCAAAAATCCTAAGCTCTCAATGGAAATCAGAGGGATCTCTCTTTTTAACCTTTTCCTCTTCCTTTTTTACCTTTTCTTCTGCACTTAAGATTTTTAAAAGTTTTATCTATGCATAATGCTATTTCAGGTATACCGGTTCCACAAACATGCTCACCGACTATGTAAAGGCCATCATCCCTTAGTTCTTCAATATCTTTAAGATTATCTTGCCATTCTTGCTCATCTTGAGGAAGTGGAAGTGGTGGAAACATGATTTTAGATTGAGATAATTTAGTTATGTTGGCGTTTGTCGATAAAATGCCACCAAGTTGAATTTCTGCTAATCCAGCAAGATCTTCTGCGCTGAGTATGCCTTGGGGAACTCCGCCAGCAATCTCTACAGCTCCGTTATCTGCATATCTTTTTACAAAAAAAGTGAAGGGAAGTGAGGGGCCATTAGCAGCAAAAAACCTAATGAAAGCAGATTTTTCTGGAATCAAGTTAGAATTCCATTCTGAATCCCCAATATCGTACAATAGGATATGACTTTCAGGCTGAGTTGTGTCGATTAAGTCAATTGCTGATTTAACTGATCCTTCCGGAAACATTTCTTTATCTGCTTCTAAACGTGGAGGATTGGCTAAGATGAGAATGTCATGACAAAATGACCCTTGATTTGTTTCTACTACCCATGAATCATCATCTGCTTTTACTGCTTCTACCGTAGTGTTTAGTTTGACGGAAAATTCCTGAGCAATAGACTCAGCAAAGGCTTGGAAACCTTCTTGTAAGTTGAGGTAGCCAACGGGACCAGAGAATCTATTTGATTCCATAATCTCGATTAACTCGGGCTCAGCATTATACTGCATTAATTCGTCCGTCGTTGCTCCTAAGAAATTGAAGGCTTGAATCATTACTGGTGGATACCAAGTAGTGGAGGTTTTTAGGATAAATTCGGCAGTTCTAAGTGGAAAATTTGAATTGGTAGGGCCCGCTCCTAGGGTATTCACCAACGCTCCAAAAGAAAGCATTAAGGCCTGGGTTCCTGTTCTAACTCCAAACTCTTCTGGAAGTTCGGATGCAGATTCACAAATTCCGCATTCAGTACAAGATAGTCCCTGATCAATGCAGGACCTAAAATTTTTCAGTAATTTAAAGCCTTCAACATTAAGGCTAATCATCTGTGTCCTAGATAGAGAGAATGGAGGATTCATGAGCGCAAAGGCTCCAGGATGTAAGTCTGTAAGAGGTAAATTTTGCTGAGGTGAATCTCCATCTGGTGTTACAAGTGTTCCCTGTAAGTCACCATATACTAGGGATTGGTCGAATGACTTGAGAACTTTCTTATACTCCTTCAAAATGCCAGCACCATAAACTGAAGAGTCAGGAACCCACATTGTTGCTAAGTCGAAAGGTCTTCCATCATCTAAGGTAAAGGTGCTGATGACTCCACCAACATGATCAGACTTTTCGTAGATAGTAATATCCCTGTATCCCATTCTAGCTAAGCGCCAAGCTGAAAATAGGCCTGATAAACCAGCACCAACAATACCTACTGATTGTTTCCTCTTATTCCTTTTGCCCCTAATAGAGCCGCTTAAATCTTCCGCAACTGTTGCCGAAGGTTGCAACAATAGCGAGAGGCCAATGACTGCTGTAAGCATGGACCTATATTTTAGAGAACTCCTTCTACTGGTCTGAAAGCTTTCAGAACCTCTACTTATAAAGTCACTGTTAGAGCCTTCTTGGAAAACTTGATTTGGGATCCTTGAAGTAGGAACTTCTTTCTGTGGTTGAGAAATGCAAACAGACGACCACATGGCAACGAGACATAGCACTTTTTTCATTTCCAATCTCCCAGCTTAATTTCAAATTTTAGGGCAATAGCTGAACTAACGCATTCCAGAAAAAATTACAATACATTAGGTGATTTAATAGGTGAGCAAATATTAGCTTAGGTTTGTTTGCAATTGTAGATTATTTCTTAGGCAAGATTTTTCACTCTTGTTTACAACTTAGGGAAGTAGCTCTTTTAACACTTGTAGAGGTGCATCTATAAGGTCACTTCCATCTGGTGTTTCGGGTACATTTAAGATGTTGAGAATACCTGTGGCTTCTTCTTCGCTTATTTTCTCTGAAATAATCAATTCAAGCTTCTTAAGAATAAAGGTAAATTCCTCGGACAATTTAAATGACGAACTCCCAATCTGATATAGCGCATATGCGTAGTTGATCGCTAACACTAGAATTTCATTTAGTTTGCCATTCTGATATGTTGATCCAAATTGGAAATTGGGTAAATCACCTTTCATTTTGGAAATCAGATCTTGGTCAATTTTCGATTTTATAAGAGACTCGATTTCTGTGTTGATTTCAGACATTAATTTGATCCAAACTTCGGGAATCAATTGACTCCTAACTTGGTCTCCAATTTCACGTCTCACAAACGTCCCCATCTGCGCGTCTACATGGGTTCTAATCTGCTTAGAGGCCCAGGGTTGATTCAAGTAAGCTTTTAACCAAATTTTGAAGTACGTTAAAATGGGTTCAGCATATTTTTTTAACAAAATTTTTGTTGTCAAAAATATTTGAGATGTATTTTTTTGACTATTCAAGCATAATCTAACAATGG
>JBGCDR010000343.1:0-5370 GCA_045105515.1 Oligoflexales bacterium | reverse complement strand
AACTTAAGATTTTTCTCTTATTAGCTCTTAAACACATCTTAGGAAGGGGAATTTTGATGAAAATATTTTTTTCAAGCACAAATTTGTTTTGAATTCTGGACGGCAAGATTATTTTTGCATTTTCTTATTGAATTCAAGCTTGAATGATGGAAGCCGTATGAGCGGAGACGTTCACGTACGACTTAAAGAGCGGCTTGGGGGGAGGTTCCCCTGGGCGACTCACCTGGGGAGGGAGGAGTGTTTTACTTTTCTCCCTTACCCGACAATATAGAGGTTATAACGGCCTTTGGAGCTCTTTTTGACACAAGCGACAGAGATTGGACATTAGAATATGAAAAAACAACTTGTGCAGTGAGAATTGAAGATGAAGATCCTAATTTTGATAGTTCCCATGATCCAGAAAATTATCTTTATCTCAAATTATTTGAAAATGTAAGTTGTGTACATTCGGACACTTCTGGTTTTAAAGCAAAGCATAATAAAACTAACTTTGATGACTACAGTGGTTGCGGACATCAACTAATTAACCAAAGTGGCGTTGGAAATTCTGAAAATAGATATGATGCAACTGGCAACACATGTAATATAAATACTGAAGCAGATGAGTATACCGTAGAATTTTTTGCTGAAAATCTGTCAGCATTATTTCCTGGTCCAAATTATGAAAAATCAATTTATTGCCAGAAAGTGATTGGAGGCAGTAGTAACAAATATGGATGTCCTGAAATTAAGATCTTCTTGAATTTAGTTTTAATGATTATGATTCTGCAACAAGACAGAATGAGAATAAATAGAAGAGATTTTCAGTTAATTTTTTTATTGAAGATTAGCACCGATAAAAATCATATTCATTTTGAATAGTTAAAAAATCACAAAAATATTGCCCGAATTATCGATCTTACCAAGGCCGCCTCGTTCAAATGCAGATGATTTATGAACCCTAGGACGTATAGTAATAAAAAAGTTAGACTAATAACAATTGAAGTAATTATTTATATATTCATAATCAGTAGATGTGTTTATCGATTTAATAGACTAATATTCATGATCGCGATTATCGATTTTTTAAACATTTTTTAGCAGCAAATCTCCTGTGAGAATTTAGAAATGTTCAGGTGCTAATGGACGTGTTACATGGTAGTTCAAATTTTGGCTCGCAGCCCCTACCAGAGAGGAGCTAGGGGGCATTTTCGATTAAGTGTTTGACAAAATTATGGATGAATAACTTGTGGCGAAGGTGAGCTCTCTATTGTTCAGGGGCTTACCTGAATTATCGATGAATCCCATTCCAAGAAGTTTATCGTTATCCCAAAGTTCTGAGTTTGGGAAATCATGATTAAACCATTTCTATTTTTTCATTTTTCTATCGAGCTTATATCCTTTAATTTCGACATAAGTGTCGAAATATACCAGATATATGTCTATTATATATTTTCTTCCAATAGGCATATCATCTCTGATTATTCTTTTGATCGCAGAATCCGCAAGCGTTGATTATCATCAACACCCAAATGTCTATGATAGTTTTTGTATTTTTTATTTGTACACCTCGCCTTGTTTCTCAAATAAAATCTTGTGGCTGAATTAGCCTAAGGATTTAATTTAATCGGACTATGTTAATGTTTGTTGTGTTTAAATACATAATACTTGTCGGATTTGCTGAAATAAGAGGAGGTTCTTTTTGGGGGTAATCACAAATTCCCGTTCATAATTTCATAAAATGTCAAATAGCTGGTAAAATTACATGATTAAAAACCCATTAGAGCTGCTGTTCGAATTTAACCATAACCTTTGAAACTTAATAAATTAAAAAAGGATTGAAATTAAAGAAAAATACATGATTTTCTTTCCTAAACAACTTGGCATATCTTGTAAGTAATAGATTATATGGATTGTTGGAGAAAATATGAATCGAATGAAAATATTAGTAGTTGATGACGACCAGGCAATTTGTTCACTTATGGTAAAAATCATTAAAGGTTTGGGTTGTGAAGCACAAACTTGCGCAAATGGGAAGGAGGCATTGGAAGCATTAACATCGAACAATTTTACATTAATGATATTAGATTTAATTATGCCTAATATGGGTGGGGTAGAAACCTTAAAAGAAATTAGGAAAAGGGGTATTAATATCAACACGGTAGTATTGTCAGGATTTATTTCTCATGATATTCGAAAACAATGTAAAAAATTTGGCGCTAAGAGATTTCTCGAAAAGCCGATAGAAATTTCTGATATAGAAGGACTTCTGAAAGGAGAAAAGGAAAGCAACATGAAGATTAATGTTTTAGAAGATATTTTTGATTAGTAAGTTTAAGTGGATTATCAGCAATATATTTCTTTTGCGGAAAAACCACCTATTCGCCTGCGAAAGCTATGTTCCAAAGTGAAGCAAAAAATTCATGAATGAAATTAATTTTTTTTAACCCCAACCATAACGGTGTTCCAATATGTCCTAATTCAGATTTCTCATACTTAGGTTTTCCCAGCATTTCCCAAAGCTGCCATTGGTTTTTGCTTGGTACCCATTTATCATCGTCTGAGATTATAAGGTAAAATTCTTCACTTTCTCTTTGGCATAAAAAGTCTGAGATAGGAAAAATTTCTTTCTTTATTCTGCTTAAATACTCGTCATTATCTGTGATACTAGCATTGTTCATTTGCTGGCTACGAATTTCTGTTACCATATCTAAACTTGAAAACGCTAAAATTTCCTCGAATGGGGCACCAGCAACCATTAAAGTTGTGGAATTTATTCGTTTGTCCAGTGCAGTATGATAAACCCCTCTAATTCCCCCATAACTTATTCCCAAAATGCTTATTCGATCTGAATCGATATTGGGTAAGGTTGAAAAGAAATCAACAAGGGAAAAACCAACTCTGAGATTTGAAATCATTTCCGAGCTGATATTATCTATATTATGAAGCTTATGTTCATCTAAATAATGAGAGATCACCACTGACATACCCTTTGAAGTATAGTGATTGGCAAGGTATTTTTCAAAGTAAGTGGTGCCTCCGATGCCTGGATAAATTATAAGTAAGGGTGCTTGTTTAGCATCAGATTTTTTTGTCTCATAGTAAAGAAATTCATGAGAAATGCCTGTCTCAGGAAAACTAATTTCTCCATCATAGCGAAAGTAGTTTGATTGCTTCTTTTCCAGGTTTAAATGATTAAGATAAAATTTACCCCCACTTTTTACGGCGTGTAATCCTTGCTCTATTTTTTGCTCTTGCATAGAGTTGCAGGCTGCAATCTGTCCAATGCCGTAGTCATTGAAATTTAATAACAAAAAAAAGGCGGTGATCTGATAAACACTTCGGCTGGAAATCATTTGAGATCCTTTCAATAGCTATTTGAACTTCGCGATTTTTTACGAAATCTATCATAGGACAAAAAATACATAAACCACAACAAATATAGAATTATTTAGTTTTCAGAACACCTTATATTCTTTTAATTCCAGATGGTAGAAGCCATTTATCCTACTCACTGTGCGGTACTTGATCGTTTTAGCTTGTTATCAACAAGAGGAGTTGGTAGATTTTGCCAGCAAATTTAAATTCTTAATGTAAGCTTTACAAAGTAAGGAATCATTATGGAACTCGCACTCATGACATGGCCGAAAGTAGAAAAATATCTTACGGAAAATTCTGCAATCATGATTCCTATCGGATCAACCGAGCAGCATGGACCTATGGGTTTGATTGGCACAGATGCTATAACAGCAGAAGTTATCGCAAGAAAAGCAGCTAAGCAATGTCAAGTTGTCTTGGGCCCTTCCATTTCTGTGGGAATGGCATTACATCATACAGAATTCCCTGGGACTATAAGTTTGAGGCCCTCAACCTTGATAGCTTACTTGAGTGACTACGTCATTAGTTTAGCTAGAAATGGTTTTAAAAAATTTTATTTTGTAAATGGACATGGAGGAAATATCCCGACTTGCCAAGCTGCATTTTCTGAAATTTATGAAAGAGCTTCTACCGATCCAAGGATCGGCCAAGACTTATCCTGTAAATTACATAGTTGGTTTTGCTCTCCGGATATTAGTGCACTAGCAAAAGAGCTTTATGGCGAGTATGAGGGGTATCATGCAACTCCTAGCGAAGTCTCCGTAACTTGGCATGCTTATCCTGAAGTAGTTAAGGACGTCGAGTACCCTATTCCCGAGCCAATTAAACATCCTGAAATCGGAAGTAGCGTGGATTTTAGAAAAAAATTTCCAAGCGGAGTTATGGGTGCAAACAGCCGTTTAGCTTCTCCTGAGGATGGTGAACGATTTATTGACCTGGCAAGCCAGGAAGTAGCCAAATCATTTAAAGGGTTTATTTAAGCTTAAGGTAAAAACCCATTTAGATGGGGGAGCTTTAAAGTTCAGATTACTGTGCGTTCCACCACTTTTGAAAACTTCCCTTGCGAATATGCCATATGGCATCAATGTATAGATTTTTTAACTCTTGTCTAGGCCCTGTATACCACCTAAAAACATTAAGACTTGTTGGGGAGGTGATTCCAGTAAACCAGTCTGTGTGCCAATGAAGCGGGTTCTTTATCTTATGACTAAGGCTTTGAAGTTCTGAGATTGAGCTTTCAAAATCGAACTCTTTAAGTTCTTCATCAAATAGATCTTCATTGAAGTATTTTTCTACCAAACTGGATCCTGCATGAGAAAGTTCAAGGATGGTAGTATATTTAAAAGCCAAAGCTCTTTTGTTATAATTATTAATGGTCTTTTCTACCTGAGATTCTAGTGAATTTAAGGGTTTTAGTGATATTTCACCCATTTCATTTTTTACAAGTGGAAAGACATGATCCCAAGTCTCATTAGTAATATTGATCTGAATCCATCGGGGAGTTACCACATCCGATAGTTTACACAATCTATAGCCACTTCGTCCTATTCCTCGGTTTGAAGCGACCTTATCAAAAAAATCATGAAGAGCAGTCAAATAGGTATGTCCCATGTTAATTTTAGAAACACCTTTTGCCTGTTCAAGGAAAGAATAACGAGCCTGTGAGTGATCGGGGTACTTCTTTGAATTTAAAAGTATGTTAGTCAGTGTCCAGCCATTTGCTTGTTTATGCTGACCGCTTAAAAAGATGGATAAAGTACATAGGTCTTTCAATATTTGAACCTTTTCATCAAGGGTATTGTTTTCTTGCCCCAAGCTGTGCTCGGGGATCTGGATTTGGAAAATTAAAACCCAGAGTAGATAGATAATTGGGTGGAGCACTGACTGAACTCTAAAAACTCGTCATACAAGCCGAAGACATATTAAAAATCAATTTTCGCACAGATTAGGTATTATGCTGAATTTACATATGAATTCAGGAAATCTGTGGGCATGAAACTAAAAAATATCAAC
>JBGCDR010000342.1:0-12600 GCA_045105515.1 Oligoflexales bacterium | reverse complement strand
ATACCTTTGCTCATAAGTGAGATTGGCAGACATAAATACCCCTTTCTTGCAAGCAGATTAGCCTCATAGACTAAACTAAATCCGCCTTCCGAAGCGATGGAATTTTTTCTTCTGCACTTAATCTAGCAATCCGCCTTATTATATCTGATACTTATAAATTTAAGCAGTTAGGTTTGATTTGATTGCAAGATATTTTAGGACTTAATGAACGATATCAATTCAAGATTCTTGCTCTCGCTGTTTAATAAATTGACATACTCCAGTAAAAATCATACCCTCTTGCTCCCTATTTAAGCACAAGCATAAATAGCAATTCTATTTAAAAACGCCCTTTGAATTGTTTGAGCCCTCTGAAACTGCTTTGAGTGCTCACCATAGGAGAAAAGATGATAAAGAATTTGATTATAGGACTGGGTTTGATTTCAGGTTTAAGTTTTGCTAGTGAAGATCCAAGTCCCAGAGAGAAAAAGAAACATGGGCTTTGTCTAGTTAAAGCCCAACTCCTTGGATATCATCAATTAGAAAAATGTGACTCTCAAGGAGATCCTGACTGCTATTCCAAAGCTTGGAAACAGAATCTAGAATATCTAAAGTCTTGTCTGCAAAATGCCAAGTCTGATGAAGATAAATAAATTTTTTAAGCAGGGGTAATATCATCTCGACTACTGCCGACCACAGCCCAAGTATAGGAAGGTAATGGAGTGGTGTCCACTAAGATCTCGCGTAATTGTGTCCTAGGTGACTTATCGGCCTTCACATATATCAAAGTCACCTGATTTATAGTGCCCCATAAAGAAATGCTGCTTTACATACTGCCAGGTGAAATTCAGGGTTAACTTATCCACAGGTGAGTGTGGTTTATTCAAATTCCCAAACAAGGACTTATTGAGGAGACCTGGCAACTTTTTCATAATCATTTTAGAATAAATTCTCCAAGATGAGACTTGCCATTTTTCACCACCAACCGCACTTAAATCCTTATTATTCTTGTAAATCATATCCTCCAAAAACGCTTTTCCCCTGTTAAACTGAAGGAAATTCTTACTTAGGGAGAATTCTCTATTTAAGGCTTCATCCAAAATCTGATTGGTTTTTTCTACGGCATTTGAATTTTGGCCTAAGATATTTTCAACTACTTTATAATATTCCTGAGCTTGTTCGCAGTTCATTTTTTCAAAAGGTCTGAATCCAAGCAATACCAGCTGTGCATCTTCCATTGAAATTCCTAGACCTAATTTGACTAAAGCCTTACGCTCATAAAAGTTTAATTTTCCCACGCTACCAAAATCCAATAGGGTTAACAAATAACCTGGTGACTTTTTTCTGCGTTTATAGAATAAATTTCCCGAATGAAGGTCTGCGTGAAAAAAACCGTCACCAAAAAAAGCTTCCCTTAGCCAAATTTTATATAGTCGCTTGAGGCCAATCGATTTGCGTTTTAAATCCTCAAATTTATTAAACTTATGAATACTCTTTCCATTTGCAAGTTCCATCATGATCACACCTGGCCTAGGAGGGTATTCTTCGATGAGTTTAACTGCATGTATTCCTTTACCTTTGCGATTATATATAGCTCCACTTTTTAAATACCCAGCCTCCATTTGTAAGTCTGTTTCCTCATCTATAATTTTTTCTAGTTTGTCTGTAATTTTCAAAATCCCTGCGCACTGAGTTAGTGACCTTATAATTGCAATTTCTTTTTTAGCTCTTGCTACTATATTTGGTCTCCTGACCTTAACGACTATAGGCTTACTATGTTCCTTTAAAAGGGCTCGATGTACCTGAGCAATGGTGGCTGACGCCAATGGTTTTTTTTCAAATTTAAAAAACATTTTTTCAATTGGCTTATTGTAAGACGCCTCCAAAATTTTTTTCACTTGTTTATGAGAAAAAGGCTTAACATTTGATTTGAGGCGATTAACTAATTTGCTGATCTTTTCACTTTCTACATGTTCTCCCATAAGCTGAAAAAATTTTTGCACTACGGGACCTGAACCATTTAAAAAAGCAGCTAATTTATCTGCGTCTGAACAATGAGCTTGCAGGTCCAAAATATCGGCTATTATAAGTGATTTTTCCCTAGCATCATATTTGTTGAAGTACTGATCGATAAGCAGATAAGCAAACTCTAAAAACGAATCAGGTACATATCCAATCGACAGTCCTTGCTGGGGATCTTTTAACATTTGCAAACATGGTTCATTCGAAAAATCAATTCTGTCAATTAGTTTCAATATTAGTTTTGAAATAAAAATAAAACTTTCGTCGGAAAATCTCTCCAATATCTGAATACGATCTTCATAGCGCATAAATTCCCATAAGCCTGTATATTTGCTTGCGTAATCACTTGCAAAATCGGCAATCGCCTTACTAATTTCTCCAGACCTAACTACGTTATTGAATTCTTTAAACCAAGCTGCTGTCGAGTCCATTTTAACCGGAATATCAGCAATAGACAGGACTTCCCGCCAATAATTCAGTGAATTTTTTGTAACAAGTTTATGAAATATTTTGGGGTGCTTCGCAATTGCTTTCCGCATATAGCGGGCAGTTTCTGTTTCGCTCTTGCTTGCTGCTAAAATGATATCCCGTAAAAAGTTCCTTATACTAACTGCATCTTCGTACTTTTGTTCGTCCGAATTTGCTAATGCTAACAAGGGATCTTCGCTCAAACCATCGACACTAAAAGCTTTTTCTTGAAAAAAACAAGAAACAAACACACTCCAGATTATCATTAGGTTTGCTCTATTTAAGATCATAAAAACCACTATTCGTTAAGTTTTTTCATAGAAACGTTAGGGTTCTTATCTCACAATTAAATTTTAAAATAAATAAAAATTGGATAGCTTATGATCAAGAGTTCAGGATATGTAAATTTATCAACATAAATAATGATAGGAAATAAACTAAAAATTTATCAACTCAAAAATCCACCATCAACTACAAAAGATTGTCCAGTAATTCCTCTTGCCTGTGAACCAGCTAAATAATAGGCCATTGCAGCTATTTCACTACCAGCAATAAACCTCCTAAGAGGGACCATACTACATAGATCAGCTTTTGAAAGGTTTAACTCTTCCATTCTTTGTTCAGCCATTCGGGTCTCAACCCAACCAGGTGCAATTGCATTTACTGTAATGTTTTTATGAGCTAAATTTTTAGCAAGTGCTTTTGTAAATCCCAATAAACCGTGTTTTGCTGCACAGTATGCAGTTTGATCTGCCACTCCTGTATGAGCCAAAACAGAGGTGATGTTAATGATACTCCCACCCTCGGGCATCAATGGAATCAAGGTTTTGCAAACATGATAAGGTCCATGCAAATTTGTAGCTATGATATCGTACCACAGTTCATCACTATCATCTGAGTCAAGTGAATTTTTTCCAGCTATACCGGCATTATTAACGACAACTTGAACTTTTTTTAAGGATGATTGCAGCATTTTTCCTAGAGATTCAATTTCAGCCTTTTCTCGTATATCGCAATTTATATATTGCCAGTTTTTTTTTTCAGAACTAGCAGATCGAGAAAGGCATATAACTTCATATCCTTCATCAAAAAACTTTTGCGCTATATCAAAACCAATCCCTCTAGATCCACCTGTAATAAGCACTGTCTTCATATTCATAACCTCTATCTACCAATAATACTTCACCATATTTTCTTCGAGATCAGGACAGCGTGTATCTTGTGCCAAGACAATTTCATCTTTTGGCATAAAAGCTGGCTTATCAATGCATATAACGAGCTGCCCATGCTCACTTGAATTTATATAACTATGAGGAAAATCTTGCGGCCACTGGATACTCATTCCTGACTTTACAGGTTGCCCTTGCAAGTTAAGACCTTGACTAGCAACAAGCTCGGATTCAAACATTTCTTTATGTATATGAACTGGGATCTCGGCAAAAGGTGCTAAACGTAAGCGATAAAGTCCGCAGACCCCATTCTCATAGACAATATCAACTTTTCCAAATGCATTTTCTTCGACCTTTAAACTTATATCATCTCTGTGTCCCTCAAAATTTATTTGCTTTACTTCACCACTTTCACCATCTTTAAATCTTAGTTCACCCCTAATCTGTGATATATCCATACGTCCGACTAGACCTAAGCGGCTTCCATCGCTAAGAAAATACCTCTTGAGCACGTGGCCGATAGAATCAACATCCTGCAATAAAATATGTTCAACGATAAAAAGAACTTCACCTCTAAGCCTACTAATAAATGGCACACTTTCTCGCTGATCTTCTTGGCCTAGGTTCAAAGAACAGTTAATGGACAGGTATTCGAGAGGTCCCTTGTTCAAGCAATTAAGATACTTAAGTTCATGTTTTAGAAGAGAAATCTCTTGTACAATAGACTTAGAAACCATATCTATTTATAGTCCTTTGTTTTTACGATACTTTGCCTATGTTCGCTAAACTCCCTTGGCAACACTAGCCATTCATGGCATAAGCATGGCTTGAGCAATTTTTGTGGTTATAAAAATGGTCCTAGTCAAACAAGCTAATCATCGTTACCTGTTGTCTTTCGGTTCTAATTTAGGGAACCGGCAAGAAAATTGTCAGTTTGGTTTGGAGCTACTATCGCAGCATGTGCGCAACATCAGATGTTCCCGATGGATTTCAACTGAACCACTAACGTCGCCTGAGTACGATACCACAGATCACCAAGATTATCTAAATTTTGTCCTAGAAGTGTCTTCATGCCTAAGTCCGGCGCAATTATACCGTATGATAGTCTCCATTGAAGATAAAATTGGTCACTCACGTGCTGATAAATGGCTTCCTAGACAGTTAGACATTGACATCCTTTTCTGGGCGAATAATGACCATAGGGATTTTGTCTCCTGTAGCCCTTTATCGTACTCCAATATTGATGACGACCTATTGATCCCCCATCAAGGTTTTTGGTCGAGGGACTTTTTGCTGAATCTTATTGAAAAAGACTTATGCATACCGTTGCATGCTTTACGGGCAGGGCATCGGAGACCAGTTCATGAACTTTAATAAACTCAAGCACCCCCTAGCATCAGCCCTAGAATCCATAAGCTTTAGCGCTATAAAATATGCTGACGACGATAGCTTCCTCTTGCGACACCAGGCAAATATTGAAACTCCCACTTCCTTCACTAACTCATGCCTAAAACGTAAATGTGAATTCATAGCTGGGAGGCTTTGTGCTCGAGCTGCTTTAGAAACAAACCATATTCGCGATTTTCAAATTCTTTCGGAAACTGATAGGAGCCCTGTGTGGCCTGAAAATTTTACTGGCAGTATCACTCACTCCCAAAATTTCGCCGCGGCAGCAATAGCTTCAAAGTCTGTTGCTCAAGGGATAGGCATAGACACAGAAGTACCAATTACAGCAAAGCGTTTAGAGAGCATCAAATCTCGTTTATTTCTACGCCAAGAACTCAATGCAGGACAAGAAAAAAACGATCCCGAGATCTACTATTCCCTTATCTTTTCAGCCAAAGAATCTATTTTCAAATGCATCTATCCTCTTACTGGAGTATTTTTTGGTTTTCATGATGCCTTGGTAAGTCAAATCAATTGGAACCAACAAACTTTTCAGTACCAGCTCACTAAAGGTTTAGGGCCTCATTATCCAGCTGGCAAAACAGGAACAGGATTTTTTAAGATAGAGAATTTAATTCACACTGCAGTCATTGAGTGGTCATGAAAGTAGGAGCTTGACCACAAAAGTCGTGTTTGTTGCATTATTGTCTAACATGAGCACGCCTCCATGGTTCTCCACAATAGTACGACAAATATTTAGTCCCAAACCAGTTCCATCATCAAAAGACTTTGTGGTAAAGGTCTCTGCAAATATTTTTGTCGCAATATCCCGCGGAATGCCTGTCCCAGAATCGGTGACGGAAATATTTACATAGGGTCCATCAATTTCTGTTGAAACCTTAATCCAGCTGTTTTCGTTTTCCTTATTTGCCTGAATGGCATTTTTGAATAGATTAATAAACACCTGAGAAATCTTTATTACCGAGCCATTTATTGATATATTGCGGCCAATTTTATCATGGTCAATTTTAACTTTTTCTAATAAGCCAGCATAATCGCAAATCATGATTGATTCAGAAACAATGTCAAAAAGGTTGTTTTGATCATCATTACTAGAGTCTTGATTTACTAGTGCTTGTTTGGACATTCTGATCATGTCACGCACTCGCTTACCTAAAACGAGGATTCTATTACTTTGATGGACCTGCTTTTCCTCTACCATATTTTTTGCTTGCAGAGTATTAAGCTTGGAGGATAAAAGTTGGGCAAGCATTAATATACCCGTGATGGGGGTTGAAATTTCATGACAAAACCTTGCAACCATCAGATTATATTGATCCTCTATGGTTTTACGAACTAACAGTGCGCGTTTTATTGAGAGTTTAAGAGAACCAGGATTAAGAGGCTTTTCCACAATTTCATGAGCACCTAAATTAGCAATCTTCATGGCAGATTCTTTAGATGCAAATCCAGTCATCACAATCACTGGAATGTCGCTATGATCCTTTTTGATCACCTTAAGGAGGTCTGCACCGCCTTTATTTGGCATATTTAAATCAGTCAAGACGACATCAATCTTATTTTTTGCAATTATCTTTAAAGCATCTTCTACTGAATCAGATTGGAAGCACTGATGTTCGTCAATTAACATCATTTCAACCATTTCCAAGATTTCTTTCTCATCATCTACTATTAAAACAGTGCTTTTTTCGTTCTTATGCATACGCCCAATTTCACCCATGAATAGTTCTAAGCAAGGATCGGTCACTTGGAAGTAAAGATACACTTTCTATACTTATGAATATTAAAATAGTCTATATTTAATATATATATTCAGATACTTAAATAATTCCATTTTATTTATAATGTCATCAAAATGAATCCAAGCCAACAAAAATTCGTATTGATAGGTGCCTAAGAATATAGATGGCAAGACTTTGTTTTTATTGTAAACTGTAGACGAATTAAGATAATTCGTAGTGCGACAAAGGATCTATGTCATGAACAAGGTGTTCAAATATCTTTTTGCTCTCCAGCGCCAGTGTATTAATATCATTAAGGCCTACATTCAACTAAGGGGTATGTAGGCATCCAAGAAAAACTACAGAAGCTAAGCGAAGTGTTTTTTCAAGACCAAAACCTATTGCCAGCTTCCCTTGCATACCAAAATATTCCAACTAATTTGCAGAAATCATCTTCTCTTGCATTGAGCTTTCTCCCTCTACCACCAAACTGGGAAATGAAGCTCTATGGCAGTTCATTGATTGAAAGGCATCATCATGCCCGGGTGCAACTGATCCGTCATCATTTACCTCCAGCTAAAAGTGTATTAGATTTAGGCGGAGCAGCAGCTGAGCAAAAATGTGGGGCACTGCTGGCAATGGGGTATCCACATCATCTGGATAGGATTCACATCGTTGACTTACCCATGACAGAACGTATTTATGAACCAAGCCAAATACCCGAGGCAAAAGATCATATACATGGTAATTGTAAGGTTTCCTATAGCTATCATCCCATGCATAAGCTAGAAAAATTGGTGGGGAAATTACGATTCGACATGATTTGGATGGGGCAAACGGTGGAGCATATAAGTCCTAGACAACTAGAAAATATCCTTGAATTTAGTAGAGATCTTTTAAATGAAAATGGGGTATTTTGTCTCGACACTCCTAATCGCTTGATAACCAAGCTATTGGATCCAAATCGTTATATACATCCAGATCATAAACTAGAATATACACCCGATCAATTAAGTAAGATTTTTGATAAACATGGATACCGATGTATACAATCTAAAGCTGTTACACCTCTACCTTTATCACTAAGAACAGGACTTATTCACCGGATCGAAACCTTTAAAGGAGCATTAATATCTGATAAACCAAGTGAAGGGTTTAGCTTTTATATGAAATTTGTTCGCAAATAAACCATATTTTATGATCGCTTTATTTGCTAGACCTAATAGCATTGAATTATGCAGATGAAGACTGCACCTGACCATCAGAATATATTTCAAGGTTTAATCGATTTTCAGTTTTAGCAACAACACATGAAACTGCTGCATCACCAAATACATTGACTGCAGTTCTTGCCATGTCAAGTAAACGGTCAACCCCCATTATTAGGCCGATTCCTTCTACGGGTAAGCCGGCTTGCTTCAAAACCATTGCGAGTGTTATAAGCCCTACTCCAGGAACTCCTGCAGTTCCAATAGATGCCAAAGTTGCAGTAAGTATTACCATAAAGAATTCCGATACCCCTATTTCAATCCCGTATGCACCAGCAATGAAAACAGTTGCTACCCCTTGCATAATTGCCGTGCCATCCATATTAATAGTCGCTCCCAAAGGAACAGTAAATGACGCTATTGATCGAGGAACCCCCAATTTTTCACATACTGTTTTCATAGTAATTGGAATACTTGCATTGGAGCTTGCAGTGCTAAAAGCAAACATCATTGTGGGTCGCATTTTTCTTAGAACCACAATTGGATTTAATCTAGCAAAAATCACCAGTATCATTGAATAACTAAAAAATAAATGTACTAATAAAATTCCTAAAACTGTAAGAAAATAACTTGAAAGAGGAAGAATAGCCGTAAGACCCTGTTTAGCAAATACCCTTGTTACAAGAGCATAAACACCAAATGGTGCAAAAAACATCAGAATATTTACGAGTTGCATGACAACTTTATTGGCATCTCGAAAAAACTGAGCCATACGCTCACCCTCTTTTTCTAAAGTCGAAATACCAATTCCAATCAAAATTGCAAAAACAATGATCTGTAACATTTTCCCATCAGCTGCTGATTTTATAGGATTCGAAGGGACAAGACTAATTATGATTTCTGAAAGTTTTGGTGGATCTTGTGGCGTAAATTTTAAGTCTATTGGCAAATTAAATCCATCTCCTGGTCCTATAAAAAAAGCTACTAAAAGCGCAATACTTATAGCTATTGAAGTTGTAAATAGGTACAATAGGAGTGTTTTCCCTCCCAGTTTTCCCAAGCTCTTGACATCTTCTAAACCACAAACACCGCAAACCAAAGAAATAAAAACCAACGGGACTACCAACATTTTAAGCGAAGCAACAAACATCTTGCCAGTAATCAAAAAAATGCCATTTAGTAGATATTGATCAATAAATACGTTTCTTGGGATAGCTTTGAGAAATATTCCACTTACCAAGCCTGCAACCAAAGCACAGACAATTTTCAAAGTGAGGCTTGAACCCGGAGTATTTATTTTATCAACAACATTCATAGACCCTCCCCAAGTCATCAACCTTGCTTTGTGCTTGATTCAAACTAGTGTTTCTAGTTAAGAAAATTTATAGTTAAGAATAAGATAAGATATGAAATAGCTTTTGTCCTGAAAAAAATATATGCGATCATTTCTAGAGATAAATCTTCGGGTGTTATTTTGTGCAGCAGAGTTTGGCTAAGTTCTCAAATCAATACTAGTTTGCTTGCCCTTATTATAACGCTTGGCAAGGATAGGAGCAGATGGTGCAAATCTTTCTTTTTCCATGCTTATGGATTTCTCTATAGTAAGGTTCATCGAAGCCAAAAAAATCGAGATCAATGGACTTAGCAGATTAAAAAAGCAGTAGGGCAAATAGGTTAAAGTGGGCACCCCTAAAACTGAGCTGTTATAAGCACCTCCTGAGTTCCATGGAACTAGTACCGAAGTGACAGTGCCTGCATCTTCAAGGGATCGAGAAAGGTTCTTAGGGTGTAAGCCATATTTTTCATAGGCTTCTTTAAACATGCGACCTGGAACTACTATTGCCAGATACTGATCAGAAGCGGTCATATTGAGAGTTAAGCAGCTTCCTACCGTCGCTCCAACTAAAGAACCTGCACCACTGACCATTTTTAAAATGCTATTTGCAATTTTTTCCAAGATCCCAGCGGCGTCTAGACATCCTCCAAAAATCATCGCACACATGATGAGCCAAATGGTGTTAAGCATACCTGCCATCCCTCCTCGTGAAAACAAAGTATCAACCATTTCATGGCCACTGTTAATGACAAAACCCTTATATGCAATGCTTACCAAATACTGATATTTTGAGGCAAAATCATGAGGTTTATTTGCAAGTACCTTATTTAAAAGCTCTGGCTGAAAAAAAGGAACAGCTATAGCGCTTAATAAAACTCCAACAGTGAGAGCGGGAAAAGCTGGAACCTTTTGTGTAATCAACAGAATCACAATTGCAGGAATTATAAATAAGTGTAGTCCGATATTGAAGTTCTCAGTGATAGTATATGCCACCAGATCGATTTGACTTTGAGAGGTCTGAGATGCACCTGTAGATAGCCCTAAAATACTAAATCCAAGCAACGAAAGTAAAATTGCAGGAATGCTTGTATAAGTCATGTGCTTAATATGGGTAAAGATATCAGTTCCAGCCATAGCTGGCGCCATGTTGGTAGTGTCAGAAAGAGGCGACATCTTATCTCCAAAATATGCTCCCGATATTACCGCGCCTGCGGTCATCCCTTCACTGATTCCAAGAGTAATACCTATTCCAATTAAAGAAATGCCTACTGTACCCGTTGTTGACCAGCTACTACCCGTGGCTAAGGCAACAAGAGCACATAACAAGCAACTGGTAGGTAAAAATAAGTTTGGGTTAATGAGTTTGAGGCCGTAGAAAATCATGGAAGGAACTACTCCGCTTGCAATCCATAAACTAATTAAAGATCCTACCATCAATAGAATGATAAAAGCTGGCACCGCATATCCTATGGATTTTATAATTTCTTCCTCGAATACCCTGTACGGAATTTTTAAAAAAAGTGTTCCAATCGCCAAGGTGAAAATTCCAGTAAATAAAAGCGCAAGTTGATTAGGACCAAGAGTGGCACCATCTTTAAAAACAAGAGCATTAAAAATTAGCAGGCTAATTAAGACTAAAACAGGAGCAAAAGCTGTTGAAAGTTTGATAGAACTTTGAGGCTGAATTGGTATATTCATAAATCCTCCTCGTTACAGATTAATTTTCAATAATATCTGAAGTGTATTGAATAATACAAATATATCAAACCATTAAGAAGATTTTTTCCACGCAGTAACGCCGAAATTTCAAAAATTTTTGCTAAATCATTTAAACGCACCCAAATTCGTTTCCAATTCTATGGTGTAAAATGATTTTCAAATATATTTTTATTGTTTGCAATTATATCGTTTTTTGTCATTTTTTCAATATTTGGAGTTGTAGTAATTCTTCCTGAACAAAATGGGCAGGGGTCAAATAAAGCGAACAGTTGAAAATTCCACGCTCATGAATAAGGATAGTCCCCTTATAAAGCAGAGCTAAAACGTTTATTCAATCAGTGAGTAAGTTTCACAACTAATCCCAGTTTAAATTTCTAGGGTTTTGAGTGCGTGTTATAATGCTAGTGTTTTCAAACAGGAGAAATTAATGAAAAAAGTACAAACCGAAATAGAAATATCAGCTCCACCAGAAGATGTTTGGAAAGTTCTTTCAAACATAGATGACTGGCAAAATTGGAGCCCAGTCATCAATAAATCACAAGGAACAGCTGCATTGGGTTCAAAAGTGGTAATTACCATGTGCAGCAAGGAAGAAGGCAAAGATGGGCCCAAGTATAGTCCAGTAATTACAAAGTTTGACGAGCCAAAAAGCTTACATTGGCGTGCAACCATGATGGCAGGCATTATATTTACTAATGACAAGCATATAGATTTAGAAAAGACAGATTCAGGAACCCGAGTCATCCACAAAGAACTTTTCAGTGGCATTATGGCTGCAATGATGGGAAGCCATATGGAGGATGGAGTTCCACCAATACTCAATAAAATGAATGAGGCTCTCAAACAAAAAGTCGAAAAAGAGCGCAAAGTTTCAGCATAAAAGGAAGAAACTCTCCCCCCAATATTATGGACAAGGGGAGAGTCTGAGATGTTTTTTAGCTGTGGAGAGAGATTTTTTTCACCTTTCTCCGGCTTGATATACAATTTTTGTAAATACTAAACTACTTGTCGGATCAAAGTGATGAACATTCACTCTTTTTAATCAGAACTGCTTAAATATTGTTCAAAATTTCTTAAACCCCACAATATCATGTAATATTAGACAGTTAATCAACAAACATTAAGCTTCCATATTTACGGGTAAAAACCCAAGTACAGATAGGTTAAGCCATCTATTTGTCTAGTATAAAAACTAAGAATCTTTGTTTGAGCAGCGAAACATTCAAATTCAATCTTTCTATTGACTAAATAACCATAAATTTATTCAATGCACGCTTGAACCTAATCCCAATGGAGATTCCATTGATTCGTTGATAAACACGATTTAATTCGGATGGGAATTAGCTTTAATTGCAAGTAAATTTTTTTTACTCAATTCCGCGCAGACAGGAACTAGAAAGAGTTCTTGTGAACATAGTAAGCCATACAAATAGGAGCACTGACTGAACTCTAAAAACTCGTCATACAAGCCGAAGACATATTAAAAATCAATTTTCGCACAGATTAGGTATTATGCTGAATTTACATATGAATTCAGGAAATCTGTGGGCATGAAACTAAAAAATATCAAC
>JBGCDR010000341.1:0-19200 GCA_045105515.1 Oligoflexales bacterium | reverse complement strand
TAATGGAAAATATTTTTTGGACTATTGAGATTTTAGATACGCGGTTAGGTATTTCTTGGAATTATAAGTGGATGGGAAATACAGGGGTTTGTTTTGTCTTTCAACTCAATAAGTTACCCAAGATTTCAGTAGGAGCTACCACCAAGACTAATACGAATTGCTTTTTGGATTGTTGGAGGAGTCCCTTCTGGATAAATAGAAGACCTTTCCACTACGGAGTCAAATGTAGGATACCCACCTTCAGAATACCGTCCTTCACCACAGGCCAATCCAAAATTGCCATGGGCTGATCCGCTTTGGCTATCATAACCACTGACAAAAGTCAGCTGATCCGACATACGCAAAGAATTGTAGATGTTCGCATTAAGCACTGAACTCACATCACCCATAGAGCTAAGTGAACTTAAAGTCGCTTCTTTTATCCCATCCGTACCAACATCCTGAGTAGCAAGACCTTGATTCATCCACATTGAAAAAAGATTGTTATGATTAACCCAAAAAGTCATTAAGCGAGTGGGTACTTCTGCAGCCTGAGCTATTGCTTCTTTTGGCAGCATACTTGGAAGCATTGGCAAAAGTAGCATGCTTTTTCCACTACCAAGCAAAAACTGTCTTCTGTTCTTTTTATCAAAAAATATTGCCATCAGATGTCCCCTTTTTAAAAGCTCCAGATTCTAAATTGCTCTGAAGTAACAAATGTTTTAAGTGCTTCTTTTATACTTCCTGGCTGACCATCCTCAGCTCCATAGATTACATCAAGTATTGAGTTCATTTGGCAGCTATCGCTTTGACTTACCGCTCTTCTTGATTCAAATTCTTTTAAATGCTTGACAAGGCAAGTTGCAGCACGATCACTGTTCGCTAACTCGCTTGTCAATTCAGCTGAATTTTGAAAAAGGACTGCTTGTCCTGGATGGACCTCATCTGAAGAATCTGCAGTATTTACCGCAGCATCACTTACAAAATCACCAGCATCATTGAAAAGCCTTTCCATATCCCGAAATCTACCTAGGGAGTCAAAGTGTTCGAAGGCATACCCTAGTGGATTAAACCGATTGTGACATAAGGCACAGGAGCTTCCTTCAGCTTGGGAAGTCATCTCTGTAGCCTGTCGAATAGACAGAGCCCCTTCAGCTGACTTACTTAAGTCAGTAGGGGCATCTGCCGGGGGTACACCAATGGTTTCACAAAGAACTGTTTCTAATACTTTCTGCCCTCGTTTAATGGGGGAGGTATTGATAACACTCCTTTTTGCTAAAAATGCAGCTCTATTTAAAAAACCTGACCTTCTAGCATTGAGTTCTACAGGATTATCGTTTGAACTCACTCCATAAATACTTGCAAGTCCCTGGTGATTAAATCTAGATTGTCGGGAAGTAAATAGATCTGCCAGGGAAGCATTGGATTCAATCACCTCTGAATAGAAAAATTCATCGAGCTCAGAAACCATTGCGTTTTGTAAGCCATTACTGTTCACTCCAGCTAAAAAATCTACTGAATAACTAAAATCCGAAAAATGATCGTAACCATAGGCCTCGCGAAAAAATCTCGAGATACGATCTTTAGCTATAGGTAAAGCTAGTAAACGATCAACTTGTGCGCTTAAAATTTCATTCCTCAGTAACTCACCATTTGTAGCTAAGTTCATAAGTTCTTCATCAGGTGGAAATCCAGTTAGAAAATAGGCCACCTTTGAACTCAGGGAATAAGCATCCATTTCTAATGTATCAACACTACTACCAAGAAATTGCCCCTTATCATATGCTAGGTAAAGGAACTCGGGTGCCATTAGAATTGTGGTAGTCGCTTTCAAAAACTTTTGTGTATCATCTAAACTGGACTCCCAAGCCTGAGATAATATCCGTTCAACTTGTTCATTCGTTACTGGTCGTCTAAATGCTAAAGAAGCAAAAGCCTCAATAAATCCCTGCAAGCAAGTTTGACTTAATTCTGCAGCTTGAAGGCATGCATCCCCTTGCATAAATTCTTGCAAGCTATTTTGAGACCCTGACAAGATTTCGGCCGCTCGAAAGGCAATTCCAAGATGAGAATCAACCATTTGTGAAGAGATTAAAAAACTCTGTTCATGGTCCCTTTCACCTTGGACAGTAACAACATCAGAAGGCATTAGAGCAAGCAAGCCTTGCAAATCTGTATCTTCTTTTAGGTTTGCATCGAATGTATCCAAAATTGCTGAGACTGTGTTTTTAAACTCCCGATTGGTAAGCTTTGCCATCGGATTTTTTCCATAGGTGTTCTCTTCGCAGGTAAATTGTAGCCTTCCGTCCTCACTTTGCTCTAACTGAGGAGCCTGCTCATCTACCCTTAACGCGGAGGCAATTGCATCAATCACATCCATATCACCGACTCTTATCTCAGAAAGAAAAGATAAATGATTCATCTGGTCTATAAGCTCTATTGCAGAGCGAATCTGTTCTGCATCTCGTCCTTTCTTATCAGTAGCCTCAAGGGTATTATGGCAAGTCATACAATGTTCAGCATACAAAAGACTAGCTTGGGCCAATAATTCCTCAGTTGAACTGAAACTAGTCTGGTCAATGCCCTCTGTTTCTGTAGATTCAGTGCTTGAAGCCGGCACCCCACCGTTTTCAATACCATTTTCAAGACTCTCACCGACTTCAGTCACTGCTGCTTTTTCTTTCTTCTTATTGCAGGAGTAAACAGCTGGAACTAAGAGGAAAAATAAAACGGCAAATCTATAAATTTTCATTTTTGCTCCAATGAGTTTGTAATCAAACGACTTTTTGTAGCCCTCTAACAAAAAGACTGATGAGCTGTCCAAAAGCAGCCCATATTAAGAATTTCGGGAATTTAAGGATTATAGATAATGAATCTGGACACTTTGTGGCTTCTAGTGAACACTGGCTAGATTTTTCTACCGAAATTTAGAAAATAGTATGTAATATTAGAGGAGAACAATTTCATCAATTATTAAAATTTACTTAAAATGATCCGACTATATAACAGGCTATTGGTAGATAAGGAAACCATTGATGTCTATAGATAAGAAAACTGTTTTCAGCATTCAAGATCAAAGAAACCATCAAGTTAGAGATGCTATTGATAAAATATATGAGGACATATATTCAGCTGCATTTTATAATGCTTCAGGTATACCAGATATTGCCACGAAATACATAGAAGGATGTACCGCAGAAATTATCTCATTTGCAACTACGCTTGGTATGGCAGATGGCAAAAATGGTATCCACTGTAAAAAGAGCATTAGAGACTTTGCTCTGATATTGGTTGAAAAAAATTTTCAAACCTTTAACGAAACATTGAATCAAAGAGAAGTAGATCTAGCAAATTTCTAACCACTGCTGCAAAAAATAATATTCCAATATTTGCATCTAACTCATGGTAATCAAGGATAATACATTTTTAATCCTTTGTGATTCCAACTTTCTCAGGAGGTGCCCCAAAGTCAATCGAAAGTTCAAAATTTGGGCCGATAGCTGAAACATTTGCATCTTCAAGCCATAAGCTATTATAATCTTGGTAATTTATATCGACACAGTCCACCCATTCATCACTTCCAAGATTTTGACAGATTCCTTGATAAGGAATATCTGAACTTCCATTTCTCATCATTTTTGTTAAATCAATGGGAAATCCTGAAACATCAATGATCGATTCGATAGTCAGATTATCAGAATTCTTGAAATCAAAGCTTCCCCAAATCTGACTGCCTTTTTGCACAGTGCGGAAATACACCTCTCTTACAGTATGAAAGTCTTGATGCGCTGCGGCATTTGATTCTGGCCAAGTTTTTTCTGCTGCTTCTTGGGTATAAGAAAGTTTTCCTTCCAGAACTAAAAAGCTTGGATTTTCTTTTTTATTGGCTAATACTATCAGGTGCATCCCAGGTATTGGAGCTTCACTAGAGCTCCCCTTTGTCCCAGCAAACATTGACTCTTGCCAGTGGCAATTTTCCCTGCTTGGTTTCGTTTCACATACCTCCGTATTAAATTGAGTCTCGTATTCAATAGAACCAAGTAATTCTGAATTCAGGGGCCTGTAGTCAAAAAACAATTGTCCACTTTTCTTTGAATTTAGTTTCATTCCTAGGATACCTGCTAAATCCGCTCTGTTTTGATTTGACCAAATACGAATTTGCCCAGGATAGCGACCGGAATCTTCTCCGATTGCCGTCCACGAACCAACAGCAAATTCATCTTCAATAAACGGAAGAAATGAAATAGCAAAATTTTCTGAACCTTCCAAAATATTTAGGGTTTTAATCTTAGGGTTTGCTAATAATCCTGGCTCACACAGCAAAGGAAATAAGATGCCTAAATCATTCTTATCTAAATTGTAGTCAGCGCAGCTTAAATCGCCATCTCCATCACGATCAGGTGATCTTCCATACAAAGTATCATCGATAAAATATGATGTATGACAGACCGGACCTAAGGCAAAGCCAAAAACACCAAGTTGGTCTGAACCTTGGCATCGCTCAGTTTCATTCAATAAAAGTTCACGGTTCTCTTCTAAAAACAAAGATGCTCCCTCCTGTTTAACTCCCAAGCTTCCAAGTTGGATAGAAGTTGCATCAGGCAAAATCACTTCCTCATAAGATGGAAGAGGTGTAGGACTAGGTGTTTCTTCTTCACCTGGATTGCCAGCATGAGTACCGCACCCTCCCAAATTTAATGAGATGAACACCAAATAATAGCTACTGAGAATTAAGAAAAAGTAGTTATGTCTCATAGGTATCTCTCTACCCCTCATTTTCAGTAAAGGGAAAAAGTTGCATGTTAATTTGATAGATTTGATCCTTGTTTTCACTTACCTCTGCTGTATCTAGCAGTTCAAGCAAAAACATATTTATTTTGGCCTTCAATTGCTGAGCTACTTGTTCGCTGCATTTGACCGTTATTGCATTGAGGTTACGACGTTTTGCCTTCGTTTGTATGAGTGACTTTTTGCTCATGTCGAGCATTTGTTGGTGATAGCTAAGCAGACCCATACCCTTTACTTTAGTACCAGTACTAATTCTCTCTTGGGTCTGAACATACTTTTGCTTTTCTTCATCATATACTATGAATTTAAGCCTTTTTAGCAAGTCAATACTCTCTTCTACTTTTTCTTGTGAAATATTCGGCACAATATTCTTGCTAATCCAGCTAAGATCAGAACGAAACCTATCTAAACCCACCATTTCTCGAATAACAGGATGATACCAAGAGCTGAAGTATTCTAACATATCTCGATCAAGCTCAGAAGAAACCACTCCTTTTTTGATGTTAAGGAGGTTTTCAAAAAATTCTTGCTTTTTGTTGGTTTTGGCATTGCCATATTCCACTAAGGCAAGCAGATATTTTTTTTCTTTTCTGTCTAATTTAAGTGCCAAAATAATTTTTAGCGCAGATTTTTGACTCAGATTTCTATGCTTATTAATAATCTGATGAATGATATTAGTACCAGAGAAACCTAGGTCTTTGGCAAAAATATTAAAGTTGTAAGGTTTTGAATTATTCTTCATGTATGAATAAAGGGTAGACAAATACAATCTATAATCTAGAAAATCACAAGGAGATACATTCCTGCTAGCTAGGTAAATGAGCTTTTTATTTTTTTCCTTTATTTGACTCATGAGCTCCTCATTCAATACAGATACTTATCGTCTCCTTCTAAAAAAATAATTACATTAATTTTATAAATCTTTTAAATTCAATATATTAACTAGATCTAAATCTATACAGATTAATCTTCATTTTGGAAGGGCTTGCTTTAGCTGTTACCGAATATATTTGCCTAATTTAGTTTAATAATTACCGAATCATTTGCTCTACCCTCCAAAAAATGTATAGATTATTATTTATATAACATATTGTTTTATATATATTTTATCAAATTATTTAAAGTTTACCCAATCTATTTCCAAATAAATATGTATAGATCAAATCAATGATCTACTAATAACTTCTGTAAGGGACAAAATAATGAGATTAGTTAATTCAAAAAATTTTCTTAAGGTGAAACATGTATTGTTTGGGATCGTATTTATATCTTTATTCCTAGCTTGCGGGGGAACAGAAGAAGAAAACTTAAATGATTCGAATGAATCCGAAGAACAGATCAGTAAAAGCAATACAGGCGCGGCACAAAATACATCTTCTCCCCAAAGAGCGCTTCCTGAAGTTCATGGCCTAGATCTAGCAAAGCTCTTTGCTAATCCTCAGGGTTTAAGTCTTAATGCAGATGAAGAAGCGAATAAATGCGCTTGGACAGAAGAGCGAGGCATCTTTGGAATTCCTCTAGGTGTAGCATGCCATTCGGTACCCTTAGTTGCTGAACTCCTTTACGGATCAAGTGATCCAGATAAAAACAAAGATGGATCTGTGACCTGTGAAGACTACGTATTTGGCGATAGCGAGCAAGGAATCCTTTTCGAAATGCTCTGTCATCCGGGCATGAAAGCCAATGATAGAGTTGAATCCCTTAGATTTAAAGAAAAAAACCTTCAAGAATTTGCCATTAGTTTCAAAGATTTTAACCCTGAGGACCAGTTTACTGCGTTGGGGCATTGGAGTGCCTATGGATCCGCTGCTGGTCGCTACCCTGCAAACATTATGGCTTGGCATTCTCAGGGAGAAGGTTCGGATCTAGAGGGTATTCTAGCCTTAAAATTAGAATCAAGTCAGCAGGGCAAAATTTCACTCGATGGCAGAGCTTCAGGTCATAATATTGTCGGAGAAATAGAATTTGGTCAAGGTTCAGATCCATCACAATGCTTAGAAAGCCCATCCAAAAGCAACTGTATTTGGCAAGATATTAAAATCACGATGCCAGGTGAGGAGACCTCAAGCATCCACCTATTCATCATGAGTGAGAAAAAGAAAGATGCCGAGTTTGTTCTTATGGAGGGAAAAATCCTCTTAGAAGAAGCTACATCAGCAAAATGGTTCACAGGTGAGGATGAGTTTGGAGAAAATCTAATAGACACTAGAGAGATTTATTTCCGCACAGTCGTAAAACCCGAACAAATTTGGGGTACTATCGACTTTAAAGACGAGACTTCTGCAAGAATTACAGGCTCAAATGCAGTAAACGTTGTCCTTGACTTATTGCGTGATGGACCATCAGAAACACCTTATACTGGAGTTTGTCAAAATCAAGGATCAGGTAATATAGCACCATGCGACCAGATTGATTACCTTGAATATAACTTACTATGGTCAACAGATGAATTATTCGCAGCATCACCTTTTGAATATGACTTAGGCATTGATTTTACTGACATCCCCGAAGAGCAGGGTCTTAAGAAAGCGAGTCCAACAACAAGCCCAGAGACCCAAGCTGAATAACTTAGAGTCCAAACTCCCAGTAAGGGGCACCTCCCTTTCAAAGATGGTGCCTCAAGCAAGTGGGTAGAGCGATAGTAGATGATCTTACGAATGAGATCAGCAATCCAACTATTTTTAGTTACAATGATGACAATCAAGATTTTAAGGGTATTTTATTTCTCAGCTTATTAATTAATGTTGTGAAATATCAGAAAAATCGATAGAGGCACAGCTTACCACTTGATATCTTTATATTATTCTCAATAAAAAGCTGACGACCAATGAATTATGCAATGCTAAATCATTTGGAAAATTGAAATCCCCATTCCGGCAAATTAATATTGGAAACATGCTGATCTTATGAGTGAATTTCCGGACGTATTGATTTGCTTCAAGCTTGATTTATAAAACTGGTTCTGACACAAGATATATATTTGACTTCTACCTTAGTACCAGGTAGATTGCCCATCTATTAATCACTTAAAATAGAAACCAAGGAACATTAAATTGTTTATTAAAAATCTTTTCGTAATAATCTCAGCACTATTTCTTTGCGAAGTTTCATTTGGAACTGCAACTCCGACTAAAAGGCCGCGAAGCCATTTCAAGACTCCTACCTCCTCTGAACGTAAAGACCAAAAGAGGGCACGAGTACAGGCGTACGATACCAATCAAATACCTGAAGCTTTTCACAGGATTGTCACATACTATTCAAACCAGGCTGAAGAAAAATCTGCACAGCTAAAGCTATTAGCTACTGAGCTCTGGAGCAACTGCAACAAAAATGATCCTTCAGCTTTTTTGACTGGAAGCTTAGCTATGAGCTTTTGGTACTGCAAATACAACAGTGAAGAAGACTGTTTTTCCTTTTTGGAAAATAGGGCACCAAAAGATATTGACCTATTGGTGGAAAGCTTAACATTAACAGAACACCTTCTTCCTGATGAATATGCTCAGTCAGCCGATATTGACAGGGGTGAAAAAACCATTCAATACCTCAATCAAGACAAAAATTTATTTGGATACGATATAATCTTAATGGGAAGTAATGGGATGGATTTCGGCTCCAAGCATGATTTAGTCCAGAGTGAGTCAGGAGATTACGTTCCAGTTCTTGGCCTACTCAAACTTCTCGATCAAAAAAAGCTATCATATTACGAAGACAAAAAATCTAGCTATAGTAAAGATATCTCAACTCTCAAAGATTTAATTGATATAGCTGGTGATGAACAGGTACTTTCAGATATTGCAAACCTAGAGTCACCTGCTAAAGCCCAACATAGGCCAGGAATGCCCATTGGAGGCTTGTTCCCATGCTCCCCTGCTAGAGCCTTACAGAAACAAGGTAACCTGTTTATTGGTAGTTTATTCTCAGATTCTCCTGCCAGAAAAATCAAACAGGGATCAGGAATCCCATTTAGTAAACTAGCTCCTAAAACCTCTACTTCTAATGATTTGAGGAAGAAAAATATTTCTGAATTTAAATCCGAAATCATCAATTTGGTCCAAGAATTTATTGAAATGACAGATGCAGTTGAAGACATGACTACCCAAGTTTTATCTAAGACAAATATTTTTTTCAATAGATCTCTCGCTTCTGATTCCACTTTCGAAGAACTAAAAGATCTTAAAGATGACATTTGTCAAGAATTAGATATTTTATCCCCTGAATCAAAAAAAATCTCTATTGATAAGTTTGATAGTATCCGCATCAAAATTCATGGGAAATTTAGTGCGCTATTCGATGAAGCCTTACAACTCAAACATAGCCCTATACGGAATGAATATTTAATGCTAAGGTTTTAAAAATTCTCTCTTAAGGATGTCTTTTTCATTTCCCTCTTACCTGTTTTTTAGTCATCTTAAATTCGTCATAAGACCATTTGATTTAGGATGATTAAGCCCATTTACTAACACATCAATGTGCATTTGATGACTATCAATTGAATTGATGCTATTCTCAAGGTATGACCAATCTATCCATAAAATAATTATTTTGAGCTCATATGAAAATGTTTTTCATCTTTTTGCTTAGTCAAGTCTATTCACAAGCACTCTTCGCCCATGGTTTAAGTGAAGAAGCAAAAAAAACTTTAGCAGATGGCAGCAGCCTACAATATATCTGGCTTGGTGCAGAGCATATGATAACGGGGTACGACCATTTATTGTTTCTATTCGGAATTATCTTTTTTTTAAGATCCTTTAAAGATATCGTAAAATTTATTACTGCATTTACCCTTGGCCATAGTTTCACTTTGATCATCGCCACTTTTTTGGGTATAACCGCAAACTACTGGTTGATTGATGCAGTTATCGCTCTGAGTGTATGCTACAAGGGCTTTGACAATAATGATGGATTCAAAAACTATCTTGGCTTGAATTCCGGACCTAACTTACTAATTATGGTTTTTTTATTTGGATTAATTCACGGTTTCGGATTATCTACCAGGCTTCAACAGCTTCCCTTGGGAAACAAAGGCTTAGATATGCTATTGCGTATCGTAAATTTCAATATTGGCGTAGAATTAGGGCAAATTTTCGCCCTATCATTGATGCTCATTTTTCTTTCTTCAATCCGCAATTCAAAACCCTTCAAAAGATTTGCTAAAGTTGCTAATGATGGGCTCATATTAGCTGGATTCATGCTCCTACTAATGCAATTACATGGATACTTACATCATTCTCATCCTGACGAGTTTGGTTTTAGTAAAGACAATCATCTTCATCATCATGAAGAACTAGAAGAAACGGAATCTAATAATTATAAACATGATTCCCTTTAGAAAGGTCTAGTTTGAAAAAAATATTACTTACAAGCATTGCGACTATTTTTTTCCTTATTCAATCACCAGTATTTGCGCATTCTGACCATCATCACAAAAAACCAGTAAGTGAAGAGATTGCTAAGAATACAGGAAATGCAAATATCAGGCGCCTTATTAAGGAAAAAAAGCTGCTTACTAGCTGGGAACAAGCAGAATTCCTAAAAATTGAAAAGAAAAAATTTGGTAGCAAAAAAGAATGGGTACTTACCTTTATAAATAAGAAAATAGAAGATAAAAACAAGAAAATCTTATATATATTTTTAAAGCTTTCTGGAGAGTTTGTCGCCGCCAATTATACAGGAAAATGAGTTCAGCCAATTGAAATTTACCGATCCTCGAAATATCCAAATTTTTCTTCAGTGCTTATTAATTGCATATTTGTCATTGGTTTTGAACCGTGAACCCATGATGCTAACAAGTATGATAACGGTAGTAAGTTCTTGTTTATCATTTATTTTCTTTACCCAGTTATTTAAACTAGGATTTCTGGATATAAGAAGTTCTATTATTAGTGGTCTGTCCATTGCAATAATGCTGCAAGCCTCTAGTCATTGGTATTTAGTAGCTGCATGCTTAATCGCCAGTTCTAGTAAGTTTCTTTTACGTTCAGACGGGAAACACTTTTTTAATCCTTCAAACTTCGCAATAGCATGCTTGCTTTTGCTCGGAACACCTTGTTGGCTAAGCCTAGGTTCATGGAACCAAAGTCATATTTTTTTATTTTTTATGGCAATTATAGCAGTCATGCTCTTGTCAAAAATAAACAGATTAGACCTCTTTTGTTCTTATAGTCTATGTTATGGAGTATTGATTCTAATTAGAAACCTCTATCTAGAAAACCCTTGGCATATTTTTTCTCACCATTTCTTCCAGGGATCTCATTTTATTTTCGCTCTCCTGATGCTGACAGACCCAGTAGTAACTCCAAATAAAAAATCAGGAAGAATCTTTTTTGCATGCATCATTGCTAGCCTAGCATTCTTTGGTCAACATATTCTTTTTATACCTGATGCACCAATATATGCTTTATTCATAGGCTCGGTTTTCATTCCACTTATTAACAAATATTTAAAAGGAAAATCCTACCAATGGCGAAGCAAAAATATCCATGGACAATCTCCAATATCATTTTCAGCATAATCTTATCAACACTTGCCTATCAAGCTCCTTCATATGGATTCTGTGGCTTTTTTGTCGCAAAAGCAGGCGCCAAACTTTTCAATAAATCTTCGCAGGTTGTCTTAGTCAGAGATGCTGATAAAACTGTGCTAACGATGGGAAATGATTATCAAGGAGATAGCAAATCATTTGCATTAGTCGTCCCAGTTCCTACAATTCTAAAAAAAAAGCAAATTAGAGTAGGCGAACAATCCCTCATTGACCGTATAGATGGCTTCACAGCCCCACGTCTAGCTGAATACTTTGAAGATGACCCCTGTCAACGAGCTATTTACGAGAAATCTAGACTTAGTTTGCAGAACAGCCCTTCGCTTCGTAGAAAAACAGAGAAAAAACTGGGAGTAACTATAGAAGCTCAATATACAATAGGTGAATATGATATATTAATTCTGTCAGCTAAAGAAAGCAGTGGATTACTCACTTGGCTAAATCAAAATGACTATCATCTTCCTAAAGATGCAAGCCCGATATTGAGATCCTACATCAAGCAAGAGCTTAAATTTTTTGTCGCAAAGGTTAATCTTGCACGCCTAGAAAAATCTGGCAGGGTCAAGCTTAGGCCTCTGCAAATTGCCTATGAATCTCCTAGGTTCATGCTGCCAATTAGACTAGGTACCGTTAATAGCCAAGGATTCCAGGAGCTCTTTGTCTACGCAATTACCAAGAAAGGTCGTATTGAGCTTGTCAACTACAAAACTAAAAAGCTACCTTCAAATATAGATATACCGGTTTTTATAAAGAAGGATTTCAAAAATTTTTATAGAGATATGTTCGCTGTTGCTTGGCAAAAAGAAAACCAAAAATCAGCCATTCTTGAATATGCATGGGATATGAATTGGTGCGATCCATGCGCTGAAAATCCACTCAACAAAAAGGAGCTTAGAGATTTAGGAGTTTTTTGGATTTCAAAACCGTCTACCGACAGAAGACAGAAAGGGAACGCCCAACCTGCATATGTTACAAGGCTCCATCTAAGGTACAATAAAAGCACCTTTCCAGAAGACCTTATTTTTAAGTCCACTCAAAATAAAAAGAACTTTCAAGGACGATTTGTAATTCGCAACAAATGGAGGGGAAAGGCAAGTTGTGATGCAGCGGAAACCTACAAAAATAATTTAGTGACTAGGAAGGAACAAGAGGCAAAAAACCTAGCAAACCTAACTGGATGGGAAATATCTGAAATCCGTAAAAAAATGAATATCAAGAAGCCAAAAGAAAAAAAATCTGATGATTGGTTGGACAATCTTTGGAAGTAGACTAAGCAAGCTATCACAATATGTATATCATCTGGAACGAAATTTTGGAGGATTTATGATGAGGATGAAAGCGAATTTTAAAGTAATTATGATCTTTTTTGGAATGCTCATATCTTGCATGATGGGAGCTAGCGAAGGATCAGATGCTAGCAGCAATTGGGTTAAATGGCATGCAAAAAAAAGAATGTTCTTACTAAGCAATCAGGAGCCAGTAGGTATCAATACCAAGATTGAGGTTAGCCTGGTTCCAGACAAACAAAATTATTTACTTAGAATTGAAATTCCTCTAGCTGAATTTAACAGTGATGAAGCTGACAGAGATGCCGAAGTTGTTAAAATGCTTAAAGGGGACCTAAATAAAAACCTAGTGTTTCAATCAAGAAGTTATAGTCAAGCAGAATTGAATGGAATGCTTAAAACAGTGTCTCATACCATACCTGGCAAGCTTCGAATAGGTGAAAAGTGGCATGATCTAAAATTCACTGTTGAAATTAAAGAACACCTATTAACTGGCTCTATGGAATCAAAGTTGAGCAGTTTAGATATCGAACCCCCAAGCATGCTTGGGGGGCTCATGGTCAAAGTTGATGACTACATTAAATTATCAGTGCAGTTGAATTTAGAATCGCTGCTCAAGGATTTATATAAAGGTTAATATAATGCTTGATTAGTTGGTATTCAAGACAATCATTTTTTCTAAGGTCATATCTTTCATAGTGTGGCCTATGCCACCAACCCCTAGTCCTGAATGTTTATATCCGCCAAATGGCATCCAATCCACTCTAAAAGCAGTGTGATCATTGATCATAACTGTCAGCCCCTCAAGATTTCTGGCAGTTTCGAATGCTCGATTTAAGTCCCTAGAAAAAACAGCTGCCTGAAATGCAAAATCTACATTGTTAGCCTGCTCAATAGCTTCATCAATATTTTTATAAGTATAAACACATGCTACCGGGCCAAATATTTCTTGCTTGGAGACCATGCAATCCGCTTTAGGGTTTAGTATTAGGCTTGGTTGGTAGCATGTCTCAGAAATTTTATTGCCACCACAAAGTAGCTCTCCCGACTCTTTGGCTTCCTCAACCCATTTTGCGACCCTATCAACTTCCCGTGGAAGTATCAATGGCCCCACCTCGGTCTGAGGATCACCTGGATTACCAGTAGTTAACCTGTCTACCCCATCAGTCAAGCGATCACAAAAGGTCTGGGCGATCGATTCATGGACAAAGATCCGTTGTACCGAAACACAGACCTGACCGGCATGGTAGTAGGCCCCTTTCAACAATTGAGGTATTGCCTTATCCAAATCTGCTGAAGAATCTACAATCACCGGAGCCGCACCACCATGCTCTAAAGCACATAAAGCTCCAGGAGGAAGTTTAGCTCTGAGAGACCATCCTACCTTAGTAGAGCCAATAAATGTAAGAAAAGTATTACGCTTATCAGTAACTAGTTTCTCCGCCACATCATTATCACAGATAATCATACGGCACCAATCTTTGGGTAAGCCCGCTTCATATAAAGCTTCTACCACTACTTGACAGGAAAATGGTGTGGTAAGTGCAGGTTTTACGAGAACAGGACATCCCACAGCAACTGCTGGAATCACTTGGTGGACAATTAAATTAAACGGATGATTGAATGCACTGACAGCAACTACTAGCCCACGTGGTTCCCTACGAGTCATTGCAACACGACCTACAGATGAAGCAGTTGCACCCATAGGAATTTCTTTTCCAGCAAGTGCTTTAGCTTCCTCTATGGCAATTTTAAACCCTTCAAAACCCCGAAAAATCTCAATCCGAGAGTCAACTAAGGGCTTCCCACCCTCGCGTGCAGCATTTACAGCCAAATCTTCTGCTTTTGGCATGAGAATACTCAAAGTCCTCTCAAGTATGGCTAATCGCTCGACAAGAGGGAGAAGACATCGCCGATTACTTACGAGATTGTGAGCATTCTCAATAGCTTGATTGACCTCTTGTTCTGTTTGTAAGGGGAGGTCTCCAATTTTTTCAAGATTATAAGGATTAAAAATATCTATATTACTCATCTTTACAGCTCTCCCCCTGGGTTTTCTGAATAATCTATGGGAGTTTCGATTAGATGAACCCCTCCCTCTGCAAAACTCGCTTTGAGTTGATTTGCCAAACCACTCACTTCTGTAACTCTATGACCATTTGCTCCATAAGCCTCAGCGTATTTGACAAAATCTGGATTACCAAAATCCAAACCCCAGTGAGAATATCCCATGCCAGCCTGCTTCCACTTGATCATTCCATAAGCATCATCTCTAAGTACTAGCACCACAAGATCCAATTTAAGACGAACTGCTGTTTCCAGTTCCTGCGAGTTCATCATAAAACCGCCATCTCCACATACAGCAAGCACCTTACGATTTGGATAAACTATTTTTGCTCCAATGGCTACCGGCAGCCCAGCACCCATCGTTGCTAAAGCATTATCCAGTAAGACTGTATTTGTTTCATGAGCCAGATAGTTGCGAGCAAACCATATTTTATACATGCCATTATCGAGTGAAAGAATTCCATCACTTGGCATCACTTGCCTAACCTCACTAACAAGTCTTTGGGGAATGTAGGGAAACCTGGGATCATCATTATTGTTAAAAACATTCTCCTGAATTTTTTGTTTTAAAGACTCATAGATCTGAAAGTCCCAGTTCACAGATTTTTCGACAGCATCAGTGAGCATCGAAATATTTGCATTCATACATCCAATTAACTCATGATTGGGAAAATACACATCATCCATCTCAGCCTCAGAAAACGCAACGTGGATGACTTTTTGATCAGAACCTTCATACATGATAAAGGGTGGCTTTTCACTAACATCATGCCCTACATTGATGATTAAATCAGATTTGTCTATTGCTGAGTGAATATAGTCTTTAGCGGAAAGTGCAGCAGTTCCTAAGCATCTTTCATGCCTCTCATCTACTGCTCCTTTTCCCATCTGGGTGGTAAAAAAGAATAACCCTGTCTTGTCCAAAAATTTCAATAGTACTTTATGAGTGCTATCACGATTTGCTCCAGAGGCAATCAAGAGCAAAGGCCTCTGTGCAGCATTAATCATTTCTGTAGCTTTCAAAATAGCAGTTTGACTGGTTGCAGGAGGAGATACTTTTGTTACTTCAAAAGGAGATCGATCTACAGATTCATCAGCTATATCTTCAGGCAGTTCCAAGTGAGTCGGCCCTGGCTTCTCCCGTTCAGAAAGTCTAAAGCATTCCCGAACTAAGTGGGGAATAGTATTTCCATCAACAATTTGGTGCGCCAACTTGGTAATAGGCCGCATAGAGGCTACTACATCAATGATTTGAAACTGGCCTTGCTTGCTTTTTTTAATGGGTTTTTGTCCGGTTAAAAAAAGCACCGGCATACCACCAAGTAGAGCATAAGAAGCAGCTGTCGAGAAATTAGTAGCACCAGGTCCTAAAGTAGAAAGACATACCCCTGTTTTTCCAGTTAAACGTCCGTAGGCCGCAGCCATGAATCCTGCTGCTTGTTCGTGCCTTGTTAAAACTAGCTTAATATTTGAACGACGAAGAGAATCTAAAAAAACTAGATTTTCCTCACCTGGAATTCCAAATATATACTCAACTCCTTCGTTTTCAAGAGCTTTAACTAATAGGTCACTTGCGTTCATATCTATTCCTTATTATCTTGTTCAATATAGAAGTTTTAGTAAATTTTGATTGTAGAAATGTCATAAAGCGACTATAAGGTTGGTCCAATAAACGGCAACTGCTTGCGTCTTATAACTAAGGTTGTCAGGCAGCAACTGAGCACAATAACGAGCATAAGTATATGTATGCCCCCATCACCAGAGACAATAAAACCTAAACGTGTAGAATGGGCAATTATGGCACCCAACATCACTCCAACTCCTAAGAGTGCTCCTAATGCAGCAAATACATCAGATAACAACATCAGTCCTGCAAAAATTTCTATAATTCCAATCAAAATACGACCAGCTGGTTCCATGCCTAAGGACAGGAACAAATCCATATCAGCTTGGTTGCCAGAAAGCTTCAAGCTACCAACCCAAATAAATATCGGGCCCGCTATTAATTGGCAAATCCAAGTCATCTTTTTTTTATTTGGGCTCATATTAATTCCTAGTAGAATTCAGGTATTAGTAGATTCTCTTTATTCAGCTCTGCATGAGAGCCTTTTCCTAGTGATGCAAGTATTTCTTCATGATCATGAGCTATATTATTAACATAACTGGCCACTCTTTCTGATTTGACCTCTATGTCAATCCCAGTATAAAGCTTTGGACTATGACTTGTTATCCCGACAGGACAAGTATTCGAATTACATTGCATTGCTTGAATACAACCAATAGCTAGCATAAACCCGCGAGCCGAGTAAATAGCATTGGCTCCAAAAGACATTGCGATAAATTGCCTTCCGGCATTGATTAGTTTTCCGGAGGCTACTAACTTCGTCTTATCTCTTAGGTCATACTCCATCAGAAGCTCATTAACAAATGGAAGTGCTTTGTAAATGGGAACTCCAATATCATCCATAAATGGCTTTGGTGCAGCTCCGGTTCCTCCTTCTGAACCATCAATAACCATGTAATCAGGATAGACTTTTTGTTGTTTCATTTCTTTAAGCAGGTTTGAAAACTCATCAGCACGTCCTAGACACATCTTTATACCCACTGGCAGACCAGAAATTTCTTGAACATGCTGAATAAATTTAACGGTGTTTCCTGGGCTTGAGCATTCCACATGACCACGAGGTGATATCACATCTGCTCCCATAGGTACTCCTCTAAGCTGCGATATCTCTTCAGTAATCTTTTCCTTGGGTAAAAGTCCCCCTTTCCCAGGTTTTGCTCCTTGAGATAATTTGATCTCTATCATTTTAACTTGTTCAAGTGCTGCAATTTCTGACAGCTTTTCATCATTAAGGCTGCCATCGTCATTCCTAACCCCAAATTTAGCAGTACCCATTTGAAAAATCAGATCACAGCCCTCTGCAAGGTGATGCTTTGGATAGCCTCCTTCTCCCGTATTCATTGGTATTCCAGCTTTTTTTGCTCCTCTTGCCAAGCTTCTAACAGCACGGCTACTTAAGGCTCCATAGCTCATAGCACTTATCATCATCGGTTTTTTTATGGCATATGCACTGCTCAATGACCGCTCTTCACCAAAGGTAACTGAGAAAGGGGATTGTTCTGATTTTCGTCTAGGAAACATCGAATGACGAAGTTTTATTTCTCTATGGTCGAAGTTATTCAAAGAACCGAAAGCAGAAGAAGAGTCCATATTTTTCGATTTTCGATAAACTTCAGCTCTTTCGATCCGATTAAACGGTCTTTCTTCCGTATCACTCATATACAGGTACTGCCGGAATTCTGGACCGATGCTTTCAATGATATAGCGCATCTGGGCCAAGAAACCGAAGTTCGACAAAAGAGCATGCTGTTTCTGACCATGTAGAAAGTATAAATTGATTAAAACAGAAAGAAAAAATATCACCGTCCCAAAATGGAAATAAAAAGAAACAAAGTGACCTAGCAGAAAAAATCCAATGGTAAAAATATACAAGGATGCATTGGCAGCATGAGATACCTTTTCCAAGTTCACCGAAATTCGAGATTCCATAAGAGGCTACCCAGGTTTGATTCAAGTAATATTCTCAACTATATAATATACTCCTAAGCTCCAATACTTAAAGCCAATTTAACCGCCATCACCTGTTTATATACATCAGGAGTGTACAATCATTTTACATTTTTCCAAGTAACCGCTGAAACTATAATAAGTTAACTTGCTATTATTATTAATTTTATAAACACAAATATAATTTGGCCTAATATTTGCTTATTTCAAGATAGAATTAGCAAGACTGAACGAAACAGTGACAGTTTAAGACAGTTTAAATGGAGGATTTTTAACATGAAGTACATTTGGTATCTATTCAGCTTTATTACCATAGCTAGCTTGGCATCAGCTCCTGTCCAAGCCAAAGTTGTTCGCATCGATACGATTGAAGAACTTCAAAATGCTGACTATTCAATAGACGACACATTATTTGTTCACCCTGATATTGGCTCTGAGTCGACAAAAATATCTAGTGAACGTTATATCGCTAGAGTGATTAAAAGCTTCTTACACAATAAAAAAGCTACAGGTTTCGAACTTGATCCCAAGTCGCAAACTTTTTATTACAAGTTCGTAGTCGATCCAAAAGCAAAGTTAATGAAGTGGAAGGAAAAGCTTGGCAAGACTTCTGCAATAAAGAGTAAGCTAAGAGATTTGATTGATAAAGAATCAGTCATTTTTAATCGGGAAAAAATTAGAGGATAAATTTCCCCATTAATCTATAGACTCATCTTGATAGATATCTTGAAGAGTTTGCATATTACTTCCTAACTCCATCGTTAGCAAAATCGCAAGAGTATCTAACACCACAATAGCATTTTGATCTGCATCACCAGCATCTTTACTTTTTACTGGCATCTAGGACCTAATCTGTAGAAAGATCCTCTAAAATTGATTTATGACAGAGTTTCCGATGATTTTAATTATGTAAAAAAAATCACGGCGGTGTCGGTGTCTATATTTACCGCCAACACAATGCCGATCTTTAG
>JBGCDR010000340.1:0-9807 GCA_045105515.1 Oligoflexales bacterium | reverse complement strand
ACGCAGCTTCTTCAAAGTTAAGAGTCAGAATTGATAAGCTTCGTGATGAAATAGGTTACGCAGCAGCAGGTCTTTGGAACTATAAAATAACATAAATTAAGCTACCAAAGGGTTTTATCAATTGTTAGACAACTCTAATCACCTTCTAGTAAGATTATCTATTAAAAAGGTTCATTTCAAATCTTTCTAATCGCCAAGAAACAATTCTCAACCATCTGTATTTATGAGTGCTTTTTGAATATTTTAAATAAATCATAAAATAGACCGAATGCCTATCTATCATCAAGCAAGGCCCAAAAGCCAATATAGGTTGGATTTTGGAAGAGTTCTAAGAAGGAGCATTTGATGAGGCATAGTTTCAAAAATCTTACAAAATGGTTTGTAATGGGAAGTTTTCTCATAGGATCGGTAATCTCTTGTGGAACCGAAGAAGAACAAACCGAATATGAGAATAGCCAAGATAAGGGCTCTGATCGCTATGCTCCTGTTAAGCAGACTAGACAATCACAGCAACAAAAGCTTATTGAGGTCCCTGTCCTTGTAGAACAAGGGCAGGGGGGTAGTAGCTTCTCCTTAACCAATGATGGCCTGGGTCTGGTCGCCAAAGCATCCGCTACCTCATACAAGCTTAGCGTTACAAGCTGCCTTTCCGGATATACCCAAACTGATGTAACTGCGTCTACGGTCTATGTATATGAATTCGATGCTTCCTGTGTAGCTTTCCTCACAGAAATAGTTTTTGATTCGGTAACTTATGATCTAACCCATGCGGATGCAGTTGCATGGAGTGGGACAAGTGCTGGAGATACTGCCACAATGGTTGCAACCACAGCTACCGCAGGCTTAGGAAATGCAACCGATGAAGAAAAGTTAGAAGTCATTATTGACGCCACTTTCTCAGCAACAGTTGCTGGTGGAGACGTTCTCACTTTCTCTTTCCGGCAATTTGTTAAAGATACCAATGACAATACCTTAGCTGTATCTGTAGTAGACGATGGCGGTCACACTGTTACAGTTTCAGGTAACAAGGCACCAAACTTTACCATTGAATCCGTCACTTTGCGTAGCTTAGATGGAACAGATGGCTATGGTAACTGGGAATTCCAAATGCTCTGTGGAACTGAGCTAACTGACACCGACACTAAGTGTGGCGATGTCTTGCTAACTGATATCCAATACACTCTAATTATTGATACCTTCGGTGGGGGCGAGCCTACCCGCAGCAATCTCGATGATGCTATTGGCGGAACTGGCCTTTACACTTTATTTGGAGCTGAAAGCGTGATTGTTGGCGATGTGAATGCATCGGTTGCATCCACTTATAATGGTGGATTTAGCACGAAGGGGACTGGCGGAACTTCATACATATCACTGTCTAGCGCAACTCGCACCAACATTCATACGGATCAAAATATGATTTTGGTTCTAGAAGCTAATGATTCTTACCGATACTTTCGCGTGGATGTCACACCAGTGTCGAACTAAGGTATGTTTGATGAATATTACATTTGCGTAAGCTTAAAGAAACTCCTCTGGGGGTATACAGGAAAGCTTTTATTTTTTTTAGCCTTAGCAGCTTGTGGGACTGAACCGGACAAGGACCGCGTGACTGACACAGGCAGCCCTTCAAATGAAAATAATCCTCAAGCTGATGGCACCCAAGAAGATAACGCTGATGATTTCTCCTTTATGGTAAGCATTCCTATCAAAATTAACAATGAGCTCAATATCATTGTTAGTGATAACTCACTCTCGCTTACGGGAAATGCTAGTGCTTATTCAATCACAGTTGATTCTTGCATATCAGGATTGAGTGCGACCATAAATCAAAGCAGCGCTTCTGTTAATGTCTATAAATATGATCGCGACTGTTTAGCTAAGCTAACTACTTTTGCCTATGATGGAGCTACATACACCCCAAGTTCATCCGACCCATTTACCACATGGCAAGCAGGGGACGAGGCTGTTTTCGAAAACACCATTGACTCAAATGATCTAATGTTTGTTTCACTGGTTTCCACATTAAGCTCTCCAGTTATAGGTTTCGAAACCATTTCCTATTCTTTTTCATCCACACTGGAAGGGACTAGTTCTAGTGGGATCTTACAAGCTACCCTGGGTGCGGGTAGCGATTTGATCGATGGTGCTCAGTCTGCTCCACCCTTTTCAATTTATGAAATGCGATTTACTGGCATTACTTCTCAAAATGAAGGTGAGTTTGAATTTACTTTTGAGTGCGATGTGAGCATAGTCGGTACCGACTGCAATGGAGTTGACTTATCTAATATAACTTATATTTTGGTAGAAGATACTTACAGCAGTGCTCCTTCCCATGCGAATGCTGAATCTGCATTTAGTGGTGGGAGTACAAGCATTGATACAAGCTCGGAAAAATTAGCTACAGGAGAAGGTGGAACGACCAACGGTGGATTTGTTACCAAATCAGGTGCATCAGTATTAGTAGGTCCGCAAACCTTAACTACCAAACCAAATATGATAGTTTTCTTAAAAGCAGCAGGAGTAACAAATTCTTATCGATATTTTAATGTAGATATTAATTTAAGCGTTGATCATTAGCACTGAGAGTGATTATGATGGCAGAGCTGAACCCTCCAAAGCTTGCATTTTTTGTTTATATGATTATCAGCGCTCTGACTTTTTGGGGTTGTGGCGGTGCTGCAATACCGACAAAACCAGCTAAAATTAATTACTTTTTAGAGCGACCAAACACCAACACAAACTACAATTATCTACGTATAGAAATAGAAGATAACGAAACAGATCAATACACATTTTCCATGGGTGGCCTCGGATTTACTGCAGAAGTTAATTTTGATGAACGTATGGAAATTCGTGAAAGAGTAAGAATCGAATATAACGAAGAAGCAATTTATACTCTAGGCTTGATAATTTACAACAAAGCTGGGACCGTTTTTATTGATGATACCATTGCTTGGGAATATAGTTTAGAAAAACCTCCCAAACCAATTGTTTCTTTTACCGAAGAAGCAACCAATGATGACGATGTGACTCTTCTTTTGGGTGGAAACCTTTCCAGGAAAACTATTGAAATTTGGATAGAAGGTGATTTAGCCGAGTTTCCTGCAGGCCGATGGTATGAAGTTTCATCCGACCTGAGAATACCCATAAAGGTTAGCACTGAAGATGGAATGAAAGAGCTCAAAATTAAATACCGAAACATTTACGGTAATGAAGGTGATTTAGAAACCATAGAGATCCTGAGAAAAAACAATGGGCCTACTGATTGTACTGCAGAAGTAGGATCAAATACAGTGGGAAGTCGCGATCTCCGTGTTTACGTATCTGCCACCAATGAAGGTCCCATGTACTGGGAAATTATTGGGGATGTAGATTCTACTGGACGTAGACAATTCATCAATACCACAACTGCGAATGTAAAATTATTACCAGAAGAAGGCGAAAAAAATTTTCAAGTATTAATAGAGGATGCTGCAGGCAACAAATGTAATCCTATCCCCCTAAGTGTCACTTATATTCCTGGAGATTCCGAGTTTAGTGTAAAAATACAAGATGATTTACTGGTAACCGAAACCACAAGAGTCAATATCATAAACTATTTCCCACATCTACCGGTAGATGTGGCCCAAATGTATATCCATGGACCCCATGTCGTAGAAACCGAGCTAACACAAAAATGGGTCGCATTCCAAGATATTGTCGAAGTTACCTTGACTGAAATTGAAGGCAATAGGGATATATATGTTCAGTTCAGGCGCCATCCATCTTTTGATCCAACTCCAGCCACTTATACGCACATATATTTACGACCATATATTGCTTATCACAACAATAACATAACCATTAGTGACATTGCCGATCTTGAAAACGTTACTATCACAGGATGTAGCCAGACCTATGAACAAGTAGATTATCAATCTGCTTACCCCTGTGATGTCCAAGAACTTCAGGTCGTAGCAGAATTCGTACTAAGCGATCAAAGCAGGGTTAGCAAGTCGATTATCATACCATGAGCAATCTCAATTTTAATGCAGATATAACAACTATGCAAATTTAGGCATTATGTAAGGGCAAGTTTCATCAGGTAAGAGGTATACTCCCACTGATTTGGTAATCCCTGACAATTTATGTTGGCCGAGAGGTTTAATGTTGCCTGGTGCATTGAGTAATTGTTGAGTGAACTGTTCTGATAATAAAATTGGAATGCCCGGGTAGTCTTCATCACGAAAATGCCCCATACTCTCAATTCGGTGGAGTAAATCAATATCTTCTGAAAAAGTAACGATACACTTTTGGGTCTGGCGTCGGCCATCGAATTTAATTGCTTCTGCTTCGATGACTTTTAACCTTGCTCCAGGAATCATATGAAGACCAATTGAGATTCTAACATCTTGTGAATGGGTGTCATTTAAATTTGTTATTGCAAGCCTAAATTCCTTGGCAGCCGATAAAGCTAACTGGCATGCTTTGGGCATATCATCGGCTTTGAAATAGCCATATCCAGAGTCTCCCCCATGACTTTCCTGCCAGCCTCCATACTGGAGTAACTTCTGGACAAACTTCTCCAAAACCAAATGCCTAAGTGACTTCCCTTCGAGCATGGTTCCTCGTCTTTTTGAAGAACCGATAATATCAAAACAAATCCCCGCTATACTTATAATATCAGGAATTTGCTGTTCCTTAAATATTGACTCATAGATAAGGGGGTGCATCCAACATTTGAGCTCTTTTTGAGCCATTTTCTCCTTAATTACAAGCATCGATAGCTCTTTGTTTTTTTTCTCTAATTCTTCTTTCGATTCCTTAATCATTTTGAGCATATCGCGATTTTGTTTTTCAGTTTTATGTCTTGAAAGTAAGCTCAAAATCTTAAATTTTACGTTAATAGGATGAAAGGGTTTATGGATAACAAAGTCGCAAAGACTTTCGTTTACAAGCTGATCATACAGTGTACTATCATTTAAACCTGTCATGATAATTCTTTTTACATCGGGATAGCTTCGCTTCACTATATTAAGAAACTCGCTTCCTAAAAGTTCTGGCATTTTTTGATCTGCGATAACGACTTCAGGCTCCCGGAGAGAGAAAGACTTTAAGGCCTCAAGGGGAGAGGAAAAAGTTTTAATGGTGTAGTCAGGACAATCCAAAAGCTCCTTCAGTTCAGAAAGGATATTTTGGTCATCATCTACACAAACAACTAATGGTTTTTCCATTGTACGCCTCCTCTACCATTTGTGTCATCGGCACAACAGAAACAATAATCTAAAAAAAGGTTTAATCAGTTGATTATATAAATGATTTATGCGACAATCTGTTCTTGCACGCTGCCTACAACTTTTAAAACTTCCGAAATATCATTTTCTTCAACCTTTGCATCTCGTAAAGTATTTTCTATTATTTCTGCTACAATACCAAATGCTTCCTCCATGATTTTAAGACCTTGGTGTGCCTCAGTGAGACTTCTCCCTTCATAATCATCTGGGCCACCCAAAACCAATGTCATGAAGCGGATTTGATGCTCAATAAGTTCGTCCATTTTAACTTTTGCGAAATATCGCTCTAAAGAAGGTGTCTCGCCAATTCGGGAATAAAAATCATGAACAATTTTAGATACTGTTTGAGCTCCACCATATTTTTTGTAAAGTGAATCAGACATTGGCTTACCTCATGATAAATAATTGGTTAAAAGTTACTCTAGGTGCATCGGCGTTCAAATCAAAAATATTAGAATAACTAGACCTTAGCATTGAAAGATCAGTGGTATAGTCAAAATAATTTTTATTCTTAGTTTCGTGTTTAATAAAATTTCGAAATATAAATGAGCTTTTTAATGAACCCCAACCCGAAATTTAAATCACATGTTCATCCCATCATACCCAGTCCGAAAGGATCACGGGAAAAGCAAATTTCGGATCTTGGATAAATTTTAGCTACCAAAAATGCTGAAAATATTTAAATTTTTCCACGTAAGCTAAAACCTAGATTTTCTTTAGATTGCATTTCTCATCCACTCAAAAGTCTTGCACTAGAAAAAAATTATGGTATTCTCCCTGATGTTAAAATGATTTTGAATGGCATTTTATAAATGGTTCAACGTAATTTCGACTCAACAAACGAGCTATATCATTCAAGAAAAAGTTTTTATAAAAGATATGGAAACTCATTTTTTGGATCCCATGGATATGGTAATGCTGAATTGGCTTTTCTACGCTGGCTAATAAGACGTGGAGTCTTAGGACCTTGTGAAACCGAATCAACCAAAAATTGGCATGGCAGTCAATGGTGGTATAAAGTCCACAAAGATTACACTTGGATTTCAGAGGAAGCTGCAAAAGTCTTCGAAAATAAGAGCTCCGTAGAATTTAAAAAATCTGAAAAAAGGCTAGTAGATTTTTGGATTGCATATTTTCACATTCCCAGTCCGCAAAATTGGTATCAGGCTCATAATGCAAGTGTTGTTTATGCGTACATTAAGAACAAAGAACTTGCAAAACTGGAAAACAAATTCGAACAATTTCTAATTAATGTCGTTTTGTATAGGATGTTAATTGCTCAATATATTATCATAAATAATGAGAATTCTAGCAGATGGTTTATACGTTTATGTGCACACCCAACTTTACCTCTGATCAAAAATTTGTTAAAAATTGAAGCCGCATACCCCGCTATATATCCCTTAGACGAAAAATATGGCACAAGTTTTATTGAACGTGAACAAAAATACAATTCATTCACGAGCATCAATAAAAATATACATTCCAGAAAAATTATGGCTAAGATCAAGAAAACTGTTCATACTTTATACTATATATGTCCTGCAACTCTTATCCAATTTTTAGGCCCTGAAATCGATTCTCTTTATAAAATGATGTCAAATAAACTAGAAATTGATGAGCTCAAAAAATTTCAACTAAATGGGACTGCAATTTACCCCTACATTTCAACGTAAAAGGTTTTAAAGTTCGTGTCAGATATTAAAAATAAAAAAAAAATTGTTATCTTAGGTGGAGGCTTAGCTTCTCTTAGCTCTGCTTATGAACTCACAAACCATGATGGATGGGAAGACCTTTATGAAATAAGCCTTTATCAATTAGGTTGGCGATTGGGGGGTAAAGTTGCAACGGGAAGAGGTAGTAACAACAGAATAGAAGAAGCTCGCGGGCTACATATTTTTCAAGGTTGGTATGAAAAAGGATTTGATCTCTTAAAAAATATATATCAAGAGCGTAAGAAATTAGGACTAGCTCAGGACTCCCTATTTCAGAATTGGGAAGACACGCTGATAAAAAATGATGCTACCCAACTAACCGAATACTCGAAAACTCAAAATAAATGGCTCAATTGGCCATTGGTCTTACCTAATAATGAGCTCACCCCAGGGGAATCAAAAGAGCCCCATTCCCCCGAGCTGTTTGTCGAGAAATTTGCATATCTGATAACACAACTTCTTTGTGGAAGCGAATTTCCCAAAAAGAGCAGACCTATAAGAAAAGTTTGTCATCGGCTCATAAAAGAAATATTATCCATTAGCGTGCGGAAGATAGGCAAAAAGCACAAAATCGATGAACAAATTTCAACTAAAGATTATGGGCCAATTTTGACCGCTTGCATGGGAGAAGCCCAGAGTCTATTTAGCAATCATAAAACTGGGAAAATGCGTGCCGTTAATCTTGCAATCGCATTGATTCAAAAACTCTTAGAAACGACAGATCAGATTACATCCTTTGCTGAGATTCCTAATAACTATTTTAGGCGCATTCATACCATGTTTGAATGGTCTCTTGTAAACCTTAAGGGAATTACAAAAGATGTTTATGATACTGAGTCAAACAAGTTTTATTTTTCAAAGATTAATCACTTAGATTACCGTCAATGGATGAAAAATCATGGTGCATCTGACTTAGTTTTGGATTCAAGCCCTGTAAGATTCCTTTACACAGGAACATTTTCAAATCTCAGTGGCAAAGAAGAAAGAGGTGAACTTTCAGCAGGTAATGCCCTCAGGTTTTTAAGTAAATCTCTTGCCTACAGAGGGGCATTTGTCTGGCAGTTTAAGACAGGATGTGCGGAAAATTTAGTAATTCCCATGTATGAAGTACTGAAAGCGAGGGGAGTAAAGTTTAAATTTTTCCATAGAGTTCATAGAATTGAAAACTCAAACTCAGGCTCCATTAAGAAAATCCAGCTAAAGCGCCAAGTAGACCTTTTAAACAAGGACTACGATCCATTGATTGAAGTGAAAAAAGTCAAAGCCTGGCCCAATAAACCTTTATATGCTCAAATCCAAGAAGAACAAGCGAAGAAGCTAAAAGAAAATAATGTGTGCTTAGAATCTCCTTGGACAGATTGGCAAGATGTTGAAACCATAGAACTGACAAAAGGACGGGATTTTGATGAGATTATCCTAGGTATCCCTGTTGGAGCTCTCAAGGAAATTTGTGTTGATATTATAAATCAAGTTCCTAAGTGGAAGGGAATGGTAAACAATATAAAGACCACACAAACTCTGTCTATGCAACTTTGGCTTAAGCCAAACTTAAAGCAGCTAGGCTTTAAGCATGATCGCTGGGGATTGAGTACAAAAACACCTCCAAATCTGGTAGTCTATCAAAACCCCTTCTACTCCTATTTAGATAGCAGCCATATTTTGAAATATGAAGAATGGCAAGGAGAAAAGCCTGAGTCTGCAGCTTTTTTTACTGGCACTTTGGAAGACAGCACTTGGATACCATCTTACGATGATTCCGGTTTTCCAAAACGAGAAAAACACCGGGTACAAACCATTGCTGAACACTGGCTAAATCATAACATGGGGCTATTATGGCCAAATGCTAGCACCAAAGAAAATCCAAGTGGATTCAATTTCGACCATTTAGTTAGCCCCTCAGGAACTACTGATGCTAAAGAAAAGCTTTCCTATCAATTCTTCAGTGCAAATATCAATCCTAGTGACCGTTATACCCGCTCAGCTCCTGACACAGATAAATTTAGACTTAAGGCTGATGAGTCAGGATTCCGCAATCTATTTCTTGCAGGAGACTGGATAAACTATGGCATGAATATTGGTTATATGGAAGGTGCGATAGTATCTGGCTTTCAAGCAGCAAGCTCTCTTAGAGAAAACTTTGGTTTTCAAAGAAACGAGAATTTTTTCTCTGATTTTGAATCACAATAACAATTTTAAACGTAGCAGTAAGCTCAAATTGTTTAAGATATTCGAATTATGGTAGCTCGACAGCACAACGAAATCCCAAAGTTGCAGAACTCGCTGTAGCATCTTCATCTAAGCGAAAGCGAAAAATTCCATTGTTAGTTCCTCCCGTGTAACCTCCCCCCCTAGTGAAACCTCCTCCATCTGCATCGACACCACTTTTACCTTTTCCTACTCCTTCCGTTGAGTCCCAGGAATCATCCCAAAAAGACTTGACAGCATTCGTGGGAATAAGATCAGAGAGAGGCATAGTCGTGGTGCCTACAATTGGCAAAGAAAATTCGTTATAAGATGTGTCATTTGGAGTGGGCTTTTCTTCATCGTTGTAGTAATCAGTCCATTCCCTCACATTACCGGATAAATCCCAAATTACATTTCCATTTGACAGGTTCATAGTTCTTCTTTGACTAAAGGTTCCTGATGAAGATCCTGTACAAGTTGTTTCTACATAAGCGTTTGCATCACTAGCATCAGCAGCACATGCACTTGCTGGGTCGCTATCAGAATGCCCCCGTGCAAGCTCCGCATCTCCCACGGTACCATTACTCCAATTAGAGGCAACATTAGCAACATTTGCGGCAATGGTCATATATTCA
>JBGCDR010000339.1:0-8708 GCA_045105515.1 Oligoflexales bacterium | reverse complement strand
AACGCAGCTTCTTCAAAGTTAAGAGTCAGAATTGATAAGCTTCGTGATGAAATAGGTTACGCAGCAGCAGGTCTTTGGAACTATAAAATAACATAAATTAAGCTACCAAAGGGTTTTATCAATTGTTAGACAACTCTAATGACTGGGAGTCAGTTTTCGATAACTTCAATGGCTTCGACATTTTTGATATAAATTTGTGGGTTTGCTTGACCTTTAGAAATTACGTTCATTTTTCCTGTTACTCTGATCTTGATCTGGTGATTGAATAAACTATTACGACCATGCTCAAGATTTTCCTCATTTTGATCCCAAATTGGTGTTAATTTTTCGCCAATTTGACTAAATAATTTCATGAATTTATCTAACTCATCTCTAGCACTGTAATCTGGGAAAAATGTAAAATTTCTCTCAAGACCATTTGGATCTGTTTGCTTGACAGCAAAAACATTTAAGCTGATCTGAGGGCTTTTGTAAAACATCGTTAAAACGCCTTCAATAGTTGCTAGTTTGCCATGGCAGTTAACCATGTTGTCTATTACCGTTATGGGCTTTGCAATGTCCTGGTCCAAGGTCAAATGAAGTGGTCCTCTAGACTTAGCCAAAGGTTTAACACTAATCATGACCTTGTCGTTTCTATATAGATCCGCTGTGAGCTTATAATGCTGGGGATCAATAAATACTGGTATTATCGCATCTTTATAATCTAGGATAAGTGCTTTACCATCTGCTATGACAGCATGTACTTTGGCGAGAATTTTTTTGCTTTCGTTTTGAGAAAAATCTTCCAAGACATTATTTTTATATTCGTAATTATAATCATCACGATGTTCATAAGACTCTATGATTTCAAGGTTAGAGACAACGATATGCTTTACTGGACTTCTGTTTTCTAGGAAGTATCCTTTAATATTAATCTTGTCATGTCGTTTGAGATCTTTGAGCTGTGCTTTGATTTCCTGATCAAAAGTTATTAGATTAAATTGAATGGCATTCAAGGTTGGGCCATAATTTAAAACATAATAAGAATATTGAGGTATAGCTCCGTGCATGTAGCCCTGAATACCTTTGTTTCCCAGATTTTCTTCTAAAACCTTTAGATCATAACCCTTGTATTCTGCTGGTTCATTAGGAATATCAAAAGAAGCTGCACCACAAAAATTAGATTTATTTACTTGCTCTTCTGTCAATTCGAGAACATCTTCTGAACTCTGGATGTTCTTTTCTTTATTTTCTTCCGAACAAGCCATCAATATCATAAGAGAACATAGTATTAATTTTATAGTATACATAGTCATTATCCCTCAAAGATGAGTAAAATATCGAGGATACATTTACCATTTTTTAAGCTGATTTGCTATAAGCAAAGAAAGGAAACTAAGTCCGTAAAGAATGAATGAGTTTTTCTGTGAAAATATACATGAGAGATGGTAGCTGAATATGCATTGATTAGTTTCTACCACTTTTTTTTATCTTTGGATGATTCTATATGAATGAATCACAGCTTGAGGCGGTAAATGGCAGAATATACGGAGTGGACCAAATGTATTTTTAATAGAAATTGACATAGCAGATGATACATTGGCTCGACCAGGTTCAAGAAAGACCCAGTTTGCTACTCCATCAGTAACATCTTCTCCGTAGCTGTTTCGTGAGTCGGCACCACAACGTGCAGAAACAGAGGAGGGTTCCCCACTAGGACCTCCATCGTTACTCCATCGTATATAAATTGTTACTGAATCGTAGAACCTTGAGCTGTCGACCATACGATATTGGGGAACAGGGCAACTTAATGGAACTGTTCGGTTTCCTGTGGTATAGCTAACAATCCCACCTGCTCGGTAGCCGACTTCGTCTCTATCTCGACCTCTTGCGTTGATAATACAGTTTTCTCCGCCAAAAACTAAATCAATAGCTCCCAGCGACTCGTTATTTCCGGAAAAAAGTAAGATTAAAAAAAACATTAAGCGGACAATCATATTTTAGCTCCTAATTTAAGTCTCAAAGTATTAGAACAACTTGAATCCATTTTATTTGAAGCTCAAATGCTCAATAGAGAAAAATTTTTATGATTATAAAATTTTTCGTGCTTCTTTATATGCCTAATTTTAATTTAGGATCTATTGTTTGTCTAATCTGTTACCTTGAATTTATAGCCAATCATGACAATTGAGGGTTGGCCGAAAATTAGATCTTATATATCGTACTTAGTAATTTGACCTTTAAGGAAATTTTGAATAAAATTGAGGTAACATCAACCTTCTGTAGCGTAAAATATATGTTCAAAATTACTTCTATCATTTTTTTTGTATTATTTCCTTTTATATTCTCCTCCTTTGTGTCTTGCAAAAGACCTATGGAAAAAGTTGATGATCTTAATCAATCATCAGATGGTAGCCGAGAGATTGGCCGGTTTTCCTTTGGTGTTAAAAGTGCATCCCATGGAGAATACAATTTAATAGCTGGACCAACTATCACCGACTATAATCAGTACTATTCTCTTAAGATATGTAAAGATAATGTAATGGATTCATGTTCTATTTACTACCTTTCTCCATTACATCAATATCTAAGTCTTGATGGATTGCCGGAAGGAAAATATAGCGTCTATGTGGAGTTATGCGACTATAGAAATCCAGCGAATTGCAATCACCTTGGCAATCTCGGGCAATTTATGCAGAAGCCTCTTTCTGGTAAAGAGATCCAGCCTTTAATCAATGAAAATTTCGAAAATAATAATAAGGGATTTAATTTAGGGGTGGCTCTTTACCGGTCTATTGATAGGTTTGAAAAAAATCTTCAATCATGTCAGCTTTCAGACGAACTTCAAACACGCATCCAGACTACATCAAACATCTTGAATGCTTCAAATCTGCTTCTAGAAAAAGATACTGGTTGGGAATGGGTGCGATTTATTCATGACTATGATCTTCTAAGTTTAAGTATTCATCAAATGTCAATCTTAAGTGAAGGTACAAGCGAGCTAGGCCTTGCACCGACAGCTACGTCGAGAATTTTGGGATTTTGGGAAACAACCACTGCAGTTTTAAGAAACAAAGTGCCTAAACATAGTGCCGATATTCCGGTTTCTTATCATAGGTATATAATGCCAGATATCAAAACGAAATGGGGAGTACTCGAAGGTGAACAATTGGCAAATTATACATTGGGGCATGTTACTCATGGAGCTGTACTAATTGGGAGAAAAAATGATCTATTTGTCAATAAAGTACTAGATGCAAAAAGACCGACTGAAGAAATTAAGAAAGCTATTGAGGACGGAATTCCAAAACAGGTTAAGAAAGACTATCCAAAAGTTATTGTTGATGAGTTAAAAAAAGAAGACCTAAAAATAGAGGTAAGTGAAGAAAAGATCGAAATTGTAACCATCCAAAGAAAAGATCCGATAAAAACTGCAATAAAAAAGTACTATCGGGATATTTCTCCCTTAGAAATAGAACAATATATAGAAAGAACTATTCGAAGTGTTACAAATAGAGAAACCAGAAGATTTATTCTCAAGGAACCTGTCAATGAATTTATTGAAGGAAAACAAAAAGCCTTTTACGTTGGTTGGGCAGGCATGTCAGATGGGACCGGTGTGGCCCAAGGTTGGTGGCCTGACACTCAATTAGTTTATGCGAATAAGGAGATTACAGAGAATAATATTGTTTCAGAGATCACAAACGAAGACTTTAACCACTTTCGTAATTGGTATACTAGGAGTGGTTATTATTCTCAGATAAATGAAATAGCAGAAGTGATTGCTGTGTTAGGTAGAAAAATGAAATCATATGATACTGATTTAAAAACTGATGCAAATTTTAGACAAAAAGCAATAGAATTTGAGAATGCGAATGGAATTAGCCTTAAGACAGATCTTGATCAAAGGCAAGATAAATTGATTTCAATTAGAGACGACTTATTAGAAAAGGAAAAATCGGCAATAGAAGAAGGGAAGGAAACACCCGGTGAGAATTACGTTTTTTTAACTCATAACTGCTCGACCGTATCCGGGATTTGTTTAAACAAGGCTTTGAAGACGAATATGTTCACTCAACTGGGTCCAATTGATACACCTAAAAATCTAGATTTATTAACGGGGGTCTACAAACAGGTTCAAAGTTTTCAAGCAAGCCTTTTTAAAATAAGTGATTATTTTAGTGACCTATACAAGAATACCCAAGTGCTTGGACTTGGACTTGGACTTGGACTTGGACTTGGACTTGGACTTGGACTTGGACTTGGACTTGGACTTGGACTTGGACTGGTAGAAGATCAGCCTAAAGAACTCCCGCTAAAATTTTATGCAATGAACCAATATGAAAATTTGGTTTCTTTACTTACTGTTGAATTAGAATTCTGGGAACAAAAAAAATCTGAGGGAAGTGACGTACAATGTGTTTTGAAGAATTTTTCTAGCTTTGAGGATGAATTTAAGCACTTCGTATCTGAATTCAATTCGATCCTAGAAAATAGACTGAATCTTCGCAATGAGATAATGTTAATAGAAGCCAATTGAACCTGTATATAATTGGCTCCTTAGCTAATCTTATTAACTTCAAATCATACCACTAGCTCATGGGATTTTCTAAGAAATTCGGGAATTACGAAGGGTAGAACCATTACAAACTGAAATGGTCTTAGATCGCTACTATCTTTGTTGTTGAAGAACTCTATCCAAATATCACCATCCTGTTTCCTTAGAAAGGATCGGACAGCGTCCATGCCTACTCCGCGGCCTGATATGTCATTAACTTGTTTAGATGTAGAGACTCCTGCTTTGAAAACCAATTCTGCAAGCTCTATATCTGTAGCATTATGATTGTTTTCTTGTTTTTTTCGAAGTTCTTTCATGTCCAGACCTTGCCCATCATCGTAAAATTTAAGGCTTATATTTTTTTCTGTATAAGTTGCAGAAAAATTTAAGGTTCCAAACTCTGGTTTTCCTTTTGCTTTCCTGACCCCTGGTTTTTCAAGGCCATGAGCTAGTGAATTTCTTAGAAGATGTCCAAATATATCACTTAGAATAAAGGATTTATCTTTAGGGATCCAAATAGGGGTACCACCCCAGTTTATTAAAGGAACTGGTTTTTCGAGTTTAATAGCGTCTTTTTGTAGTGTTGCTAGTTGATATTCTAAGATTTGGGATAAGTTTTTATATTTTAGTTGTTGGAGGCTTTTATATACTATCTCATGAGTTTTCTTATATTCATTTTCATTGTTCTTTGCTTTGTCAAGCACACTGATTAGTTTGTCGGTCATGTCTTCAAGGTTGATATTCTTATTCCCCTTATTTTCGCTGCCACCTAGCTTTTCAAGAAATAAAGTTCGATAACTTCCGATTACTTCTTTTAGTTTGTCAAGTTCAGTAAGAATATTTTGTTCATTACAAAAAAGATCTGACCCATGATTTTTACGAATTCTATTAAGTATCTGTTCTGATTCATGAGCATGTTTTACAATTTCACTAAGTTGTAAAGACCTAGCATTACCCTTGATAGTATGTAAGTTACGAAAAATTTCATTGACTCCATCTTGAGGAATTTTACTTTCATTTAATTTAATTATTATTTCGCGTGACTTGTTAAGGTAATCATCTATATTGTTAATATTATTGGAAAAATTATCAAAACCACATCTAATTATCTCCACCAATTTCTTGTTGTTTACCTTATCGGCATCAGCTTGTTCTCGCAATCTGCGAATTTCGGTCACTTCCCTAATTGAAACCATCAGTTTATCTATTTTGTGATCAATCACGATTGGTTCCCATGAAACTTCTAGTTGTTTTTGTTTTGCATGCACTTGTAAAGTCACTTCTCTTGGTAGATGTCCTGAGTTCAATTTAAAGGTGAAGTCTGATTCACCTACACAACACATAAGGGCACTTTCAGCTTGACTTACATCTTCAGCGCTTAGATTAACTTTTGATAAAAAGAAGTTAGTTATATTTTTGCCATCTATTTCTTTGTCACCAATTATCTCAGTTAAACGATTTGAATATTGGGGATCAATTACTAAATTCTCATCAATCATAAAAATACCCTGATGAATATTTTCTAGTATTTTTGACATTGATTGGTTTTTTTGCTGTAATTCCATTGTTCGAAGATCAACTTTTTCCTCAAGTTTAATATTAAGATTTCCAAGCTTTCTTGCTAGAATTTTTACATCATTGTGAGCTAAAGCATTGCTCCAAGCAAGTATAAAAGCTTGCATTATTACCACTACAACAAAGGCTTTATTCAATAGGAAAGATGATTGAATGATCAGAAAACCGTACAAGATGTCATTTACAAGAAAAGGAAGAACTATAAAACCGGTTAAAAAGTAGCTGAAACTGATTAAATTTTTTTGATATCGCCAATTGCGAAAGGTTACTATAACAGAAAGCGAAAAGCTTAGTATATTTGATAAAGCCATATGAGGAGCAAAAAAACTAAAATAATACTTCTCCCAAAGGTCAAAGATTAATGTAAGTATGGGCCCTGTGAATCCAAAAGTGGAAATAGTATAAGTTATTTTATTGAGTCTCATTTTTTTATCGCATACACTGTTCATAAATAGTGGGAAAAAGAAAGCTAAACCATATCCAATTACAAAAACTGTATGAAAATTTAATCCGTATAATGAAACCCAATCAAGGTTGGTGTTGGTCAAGACAAAAGCCATGCATAAGATTGAGAAATATAAGTAAGCAATTCTACCTCTTTGTAGCAAGAACATAGCAAGATAATACAAGAATAGCATTATGAAAAATCCGCACAGAATCGAATTCAAAACTATCCGCATTTCATGCTTTTTATTTATTTCTGAGCGCTCACCTATTTCAGGATAGCGGAGTAGGCCAGACTGTTCGCCAATGGCGTTGCTATTTTGGACAAATATTTCAAAAGAATCTAAACCAGATTTTGAATCATTTAGGATCTCACTATTGTAAAAGCTTCTTTTGTATGGGTATGTATTTTCTTTGGCATTTTTCTGGATCAAACCATTTTCGATAATTTTCAAACCATTAATCATAACTTTCTTAGGAGAACCTATCATGTTCTGATAATAATTGAGTGAATATGTAGAATTTAGTCCTGGAGGTAGCAAGACTTTCAATTTATAGGTCCCATAACCACTTTGATGTAATGGTTTTCCGTCCAACTTGTATTTTGTCCACCGCGAAGGAACTTTTGCTGCAATTGGATTGCTTCCTTCACTATCATGTATGAGCTGTTTCCAGTAAAAAATCCACTCGCCTTGCAAAGGAACTGAACCATATTTTTTAAAATCCCAATTTCTAAGATCAATCACGCCATTTTTAGCGATTGGTTTAACTTTATCCCTACAGCTTGAAGCAAAAGGTAGAAGAAGTATTGCAAAAATTACCATATAGGACTTCATAGAAACTCCAAGAACTGGTCTTATGCACGCAAAATTAGGGTCCGAGAAAAATTATTTATTATGAGTGGCGATGCTACTATTCTACCATTTAGTAGTTGAGTCGTTAACAAATTATTTTGATTATTAGGGAGTGAATACTTTGGGAAGATAATTGACAAGCTCAAGTAAAATATTCTTTTGAATAAGTGTTTAAAAATATCATTCCATTTTGTTCAAAGCGAAAATAATAGCTCAACTAAATAAATACCATCTAGTTTTTCCTGTGCGAATTTAACTATTCAAAATAACGCAACTTTTTAAGGTGTTTAAGAATAGCATCATTTGTCATAGCAGGCAAGCCAGATGCAGTTATTGACACCAGGAGGTCAGTATTCTAACTTTGGCAGCTAGCTAACTGCCAAAGTTAGATAAGAATATCATTTACTTTTACAAAGGCGAAGATTATGAAGTTCAACAAGTTTATTTTAGGTTTGTTTCTTTTTGTATCATTTACAAGCTCGGTGGTGACTGCAAATGAAATTTCATATGAACAAACATCGAGTACTTATAGTGTAGGGATCAATCCTCTAGGTTTGTTTTTTGGATATTATAGTGTCGATGTAGGATATATCATTAATAAAAACACGATTACTGGTATTGACGGAACTTACTTAGATTCGAGTTTGTTTGGTCTAAATGACATTGGGATGGGAATGGGTGCATATGCCTCATACCACTTCAGTGGTGTAGGTGAATCTGGTCTCTATTCTAGGGGTTCATTCAGGTATCTTAATTCAAAGAAGAGTGTTGATACAGCTGATTTTGAGCTGAGGAGTAAAAACAATGTAATTCTAGATAATGCAGTTGATAGATCGGTTACGATTTCAGCCTTAGCTGGATACCAATGGTTTTTCACGACCGATATGTCAGTGGATTTTGGTGTTGGCTATCAAGCTAAAATTTATGGAGATGGTGACTTTGCAGATGGTGCAAAACTAGTTAACATCGATGATAATAAGGAATTTGAGTGGACTAAGAGTTCTGGTGTTGATGGTCGTCTAGGTTTAAATATTCTTTTCTAATTTATATATAACCTTAAATAATATTCGATTTTTATAACAAGTTAGCATAGATGATCAAAGCAACTCCCATGTTAGAGATCTGATCATTTTGTATTGGAAGTGTCATAAGTATTTTATTTCTTGAATTCAATAAGAAAATGCAAAAATAATCTTGCCGTCCAGAATTCAAAACAAATTTGTGCTTGAAAAAAATATTTTCATCAAAATTCCCCTTCCTAAGATGTGTTTAAGAGCTAATAAGAGAAAAATCTTAAG
>JBGCDR010000338.1:0-3703 GCA_045105515.1 Oligoflexales bacterium | reverse complement strand
CTTAAGATTTTTCTCTTATTAGCTCTTAAACACATCTTAGGAAGGGGAATTTTGATGAAAATATTTTTTTCAAGCACAAATTTGTTTTGAATTCTGGACGGCAAGATTATTTTTGCATTTTCTTATTGAATTCAAGGTTGTATGCCAAGGAACAAGAAAATGATTGGGACGATTCAAAAGGTATTGAACTTCACTCCCTACAGAGATAGTGCTACCTTTTGGCTGATTATGATAATCTAAATTCAGGAGAGAATTGTCAGTGGCTTTGTGAATATAGGTGTGAACTTGCTTGAGTCCTTTGTCACCAATGTGTCCCAAGCCCAAAGTAAAAACATAATTCAAACTTCCATAGGGAATATTTGATTTAGATTTTTTTAAGTATGAACCTTGAATTTCAGCCCAGTCTGCAAATCTTCCGAAAGGTATTTTAAGATCGGATTGACCAAACTTCTTTTTATAGACTGGGGTAAGAGATCTCCAATATCCGGTTAGCATAAAACTAGAGTCGGACCATGATTTTAGATAGCTTAAACGGTAACTGCCTGTCATCAATTTGTCAGTCTGTCCTATAAAATCGTTGGTCATAGGACTAAACAAAAATCCATCATTTATTAAATTTATCGGATCATGTTCCCCTATAATTCCACGAGTGTTAGCTTTTCTTTCAAATTCACTGCCAAAGCTGATTAATGGGAAGAAGAAAAACAAATAGATTGAAAAAACTAATGAATTATAAGGCAAGTTCCTGCCCTCCATGTGGTCCTATAATTTAAAAAACTAGCAATTTGGCAATACAATATATATGCCATATATAGTTAATTAATATAACTGTTTAAAAATGTTGTCACAAAAGGATTTAGAAGGCTAAAAAACTGAGATAGCTACGAAACCTAATAAATTTAATTTCGTTAATTTGTTACATCTGTCTCTATTAAGACACAGGTTTAAAATTCTTCACTTTTATCAAACAGAAAACACTAATAAAATTAGACTGGTTAAAGAATATTTCACCTGATAGCATTACAAAACCGATAACACCAATCCCAAAACCACTCGACTTTAATAATTCATTTTCATGGTGAATACTCTAAGGATATTAATCCTCTACTTTAGTCCAGTGAATTGTTCATCTCTACGAACTCCACCATTGAAAATTTCATAAGAATATTTCATAAATATTACAGTACCTCTCAATATTTTAGCGTTTCTTCCATTGGTGAGAATTTTGCCAGAAACATGGCCTCGAGCTTGTTTTAAGGCTGATATTGGTATAGTCTCGCGATCTTCTTATTAATTGGATAATTCTATTAACGAGGTTTACCTTTGAACTTAAGGTTTTTATTTTTCAGTATTTTTTGCATTTTAAATCCATTGAAGGTATATGCTACGCTTACTGAGTGCGAAAAAAGTAAATCCAAGATATCTGCTCCTGAACAAGCAATTGTTTTTGACTGGGATGATACCTTGCTACCAACAATTTTTTTAAAAAAATATGGCAACGGAAACATGAATAAAGAGGATTTAATAAATCTACTCGAACAATATGAATCCGATTGGGATGAATTTGATCTCTTTGTCTCAAAATTTTTAAAAAAATTAAATCGTAAATCTGATCTCTATATTATCTCTAATGCTAAACTTAACTGGATTAAAACTAGTTGCGCTATTTTGATGCCTCGAACTAATAAGTTTTTAAAAAGACTTGAAAAAAACGACAGGCTTATTTCGGCAAGAGAGATGTACTTTTCCGACCGACCATGTGACGAAGAGTTAATTGGTAAGGGTACTAAAAATGACTGGAAGTCATTTACCTTTTTTAAAGTTTTAAGTCATTACAAAACCATTATTTCCCTTGGTGATGCTGAATATGAAAGATATGCCCTTTTTGCCATACCAAATTTAAAAAACAAAATGGTAAAAAAGAATATTAGACTACTTAAACGTCCTGAAATGGATGAGTTGTTAGATCAATTGGTTTATATCTGCTCAGATTGGGAAGCATTGGTAAAAGAAGACCAAAAAATAGATGTAGATGTATTTATAAAAATAAGTAATGAATAGATGTGAATCTGACGGCATAGCTTAAGAAGCTCCAGAAAGCAGGGATTTTAAAGTGTCGTAGGATTTAGTCATTGGGAAATATAACGTATTTTGATGCTTTGGGAATAACAAAGGTTCAGATAGAGTCGATTCATGACACGGATTTTTCGTGTATACTGCAAATTCCAAGAAATAGTCCCCGCGATCTTCAAATCTAAAAAAAGCAAAGTTGGGGTATCTAGATGCAAGTGTTTCATTTGCAATTCTACCGGCTTTTTCAAAAGTTTCTTTGTTCTTCTCAGTGTACTGCGAAGCTATAAAAGATAGATAATAGCAACATTCCATTATAAAATTGTCGTCGTGGCACCTATATATTTTCACTTTAACAAGTCTCCTTTAGGATTTTTGAGGTATAATGCAAAAATATAGCCAACTACAAACACCTAATATTAAAGTGATTGTTGTTAGCAGTTATTTGACAATTGTCAAATATCCGAAAGATGGATGCAAGAAGAGATAGGATCACGTATTAAAAGCATTAAAGGCATTCGATGGAACACCCCAATTAAACCCCTCAATTCCGGGCTATTACTTAGGGTCAGATTATTGCACCTTTTTGCAATTTCCTTGATCTACCTGATTATCGAAAAATATCTCATATTCTTTCGACATCCAATTGTAACTATAAGCCTCGGACGCACTGTCCAGAATACCGGCCTCAAATTTGCACAGATTTTTTTGTACGATTTCTTGTTTTATATTCTTTATTACCTCTGATACTCTGCATTTTCGATTTTTTGCTCCATGAACAGTCCTGGTAACGACCGCAACTTTCCTAAGAGGGTTTCCAGTCTTGTAGGTACAAGTAAATTTCTCGCATCTTTTTAACTTGTCCGCAAATATCTTACATTTTGACATGTCCGTGTTAAAATTAGAGATCACATTTGTTTTTCCACCTAATAAAAAACTTGAAAATACTATAATCGCAAGGTAGTTCTTATTCAACGCGATCTCCCTCATGCATGACAATTTAATAAAAAATACGAATGGTCCTTCTTTATATTAAATATTGATTCAAGACTTTTCAATATATTGTGACCTTAAGTAGAACAATTTTTGGTAATTCTGCCAAACAAAAAATCCAATTTACTATTCCAAATCATTAAAATATCTCGGGTAATTCCGAAAACGAAACTTTCCTTTGTTAAAAGGTATGAAAAGAAATATTTGCATATACTCAGAAATCACATCGTTTTATAATTGTAATTCGGCCAAATTATTCACAAAAATATCGGTAATCTAGTTCAGATTGTTGCGATCTTCCAGAAATTAAAAATATTTAAACACAATGAGATTCAGTGAATAACTTGTTTGGATTCTTGCAGTTATTAGTTTATTGAACTAACCTATTATTATGTATAGATTAAATAACTTGCTAGGTGATTGGGTTGCCAATAACTTAATTACTGGTGAGCAAGCAAAAAAGATTACAGCTTACGAAAACTCCAAATCCAGCAACTCATTGAACTGGCCCCATTTCTCCGGACACTCTTCTAAGCAGATTCTTCGAACCCCTCTGGGGACTTGTAACCAAGGGCAGAATGTAGCCTAATTCGATTATAGTAGACTTCTACATATTCAAATATAGCAGATCGTGCCTGCT
>JBGCDR010000337.1:0-3156 GCA_045105515.1 Oligoflexales bacterium | reverse complement strand
ACTTAAGATTTTTCTCTTATTAGCTCTTAAACACATCTTAGGAAGGGGAATTTTGATGAAAATATTTTTTTCAAGCACAAATTTGTTTTGAATTCTGGACGGCAAGATTATTTTTGCATTTTCTTATTGAATTCAAGTATTGAAAAACTAGACATGTGGTTGAGTGATCTGCGTAATAGCCTTAAAGGTGATCAATGGGAAACCACAATCATGAGTGAAGTTATCTCTGACGTTCAGCACAAGACCGAGTTATATCGCAGTTAATTTATGGAACGGGCGAAACAGACAGAAAAATCATAAAACCTATTTGAATCCTGGCCTACCCATGATTCTAAATAAATTGGTTTTGTACGCCTCGACCCCCTCTTGATTAAAGGGGTTTACTTCAAGTAGTAAAGCGCTGACAGCACAAACTACCTCAAAAAACGCTAGCATTTTCCCGATGTAGTAGGAATGCTCAGAGAAATACAAGGGACTCCACGTTCACTCATACTAATACGAAAAGTCTGACCTCGATCTCAATGTATCTAGGAAATCATCAATATTTAAACTTAATCGTAAAAAGCTTTAGGATTTGCTTACATTTGCAGCGGAAAGCGCGCATGTGGAGCTCCTGAAAGGTAAATATGAATATTAATACCTCTCAACTTAGCAAATATTGTTTTTTAAGTCTTCAATCGTAAAAGGAAATCTTATAGCCTTTAAAACATTGAACATATTATAAATCCAAACAAGCTATTACCTTAGTTTATCTTGTAGTACTTCGATTTTTTCTTCGACCATGTTAGAAGGTTTATAGGGACAAGTAAATTTGAGTTTTGCTAGCCCAAAACTTGCAATAAGATCGTTTTTGTCCATGTCTGTAAGCATTTGACAGTATTTTCGTCTAGCAGGAATTACTCATTGATACTCAGTTGAAACTGATTAAAAGACTACTTCCAGCAGCTGAGCAACAAGAAAACTACAAAACATGGCGGTCGGATAACGGGTCTTTTAACCTAGATTTCTTGAGCATTAAGAAAATCTACAAAATTGAGTTTTAAGGGTGGGTTCTGTTGTTGGCTTTTAAAACTTTTAATCACTGAAAATAGGTGTATATTTAGCTTGCTGGTACTTAATAGATTTAAAAGGATATGAAAAGATGGAAACGATAAAAAAAGTGCTGTTCTGCCTATCTATTGCTTATGTTGTGGAATCTTGTCCAATGACTTTAGCGTTTGGAACCAGTTTAGGAGATACAGAAGAGAATATAAAACAATATATCGATGATACGAATTTTGAGGAATATAGAGAGTATATTAAAGAGTTCAAGACCTACAATCGACTTGAAAAAAACGTTTGCGAACTGCAAGAACATCTTAAAACATTCGAGAAATCAGCCTGTATCTTTTTAGCAGGAGGTGTTTCAAGCTACTTTTGTCTTGGTATTCGTCCAAGCTATACGCATGCATTAATATTCTCAGGGCTTTTTGTATATGATGCTAGTATTCGGTGCTTGGCGGCTAATGCTGAGATTGGAAAACTGGATCTCACAAAAAAAATCATGGAAAAAATTGGTAAAAGAAATCCCGCTATTTTAAATCACATCGGTGAGTCCTTTAAAACAGGTGGTCCACTAGGATATGAACCTGAAACTGCTGCTAAATGTTTTCAGTTAGCGGCCAATGAAGGATATTTACCCGCTAGTTGTAACCTTGCTAAATGTTACAAAGACGGCATTGGTGTTGAAGAAGATTTAGAATATGCTATGGAGTTATTTGAACAAGCAGGTGAGCTGGGTTACGAGGAATTACAAATATTGCGGTTTCAGTTAGGAGATGAGGACTCAGATGCCAGTATTGATGGATATTCAATGTAAGTAAGGTAGCAAACTTTTCCAATCACAACTTTTGCCTAAAAATTGGGCTTCAAAATAGTCTAATGTGAACCGACTTTCAGAAAAGTTGATGGAAGTATTGTATCATCCCAGTCAAAAACAATAGCTAGGTCTGGATTATAATGTGCAGAGGATTTCTCCCCTGGAGAATCAGTGCTAGCAAATATTTTTAAAGCAATTCTGAGTCTGATTTCTATCTTGGACTCTTTAGCAAACTTTTCGGTGTAAGCCATCATCTCCAACGGCATCTCGGCAATTAAGTCTCCATGCTGCTTAGAAGAGGGCTCAGGAACCCCTGCAACAACCATGTAAGCATCCCCAATAGTCTTTATTTTTTCCAAACCCAGCCTACCTTAAAGATCATCATGGTAGGAGAACAATTTATTCAGGAGAGCCACTATGGGCTCCGCACCTATATTTTCAGTCAGCTTGGTAAATCCGACAATATCAGCAAAAAAAATTGTCGTATCTGAGATTCTATTTGCAATCACCTGATGATCACGACTCTTCAGCTCTTGAGATACTGCATGGGGAAAATATTGTCCAGAAGTTGCTCTGAACGCTTATATTCGAAGTTGAATCTAGCCTCCATCTGTATCTGCTTAAAAATGCACAATGCCCAAAATGGTTAAATTTATTTAGAATACTTGAATTGTTGAAAACATTGTCCATTTAAAAACAGTTCTGTTCTTGAGTAAATCACTTGATGATGCTTTCTTTTAATATTAATAATATTAGCCTTAGATTTTTATTATTACTATAGCTTTTCGAGAGGTTATAATTTGAAAGTATCAACAAAATTCTTCTTAGCGTTTTTAATTGTCTTTTTTGTAGCCCAAAATGGCACATTCGCAGGCAATGCACTTCCAGAGATTTTAAAGGAAGATGAAGTATCATCTTCCCTAATTCCAAAAAAACATGCCCCAATTTCTAAGATTAATTTCTCAGAATTTGCAGTTGTAAACATGAGCCCACCCCAAAGGGAGATGACAGGCAAGGAATTCAAAAAGTACTTTGAAGGTGTGAAATTTATTAAGATTTTGAATAAACAGGAGAAACATTATGGTTTTCAATATCACAATGGTCTTTGTGAGCTTATACAAGATTTTTGCCCTTGCGGATATCAATCAGGTGGTCTGTATTTCTTGAATTCAATAAGAAAATGCAAAAATAATCTTGCCGTCCAGAATTCAAAACAAATTTGTGCTTGAAAAAAATATTTTCATCAAAATTCCCCTTCCTAAGATGTGTTTAAGAGCTAATAAGAGAAAAATCTTAAG
>JBGCDR010000336.1:0-2603 GCA_045105515.1 Oligoflexales bacterium | reverse complement strand
AAGAATAACTAACAATCAAATATTTTATGAGCTAAGAGACCCACCTGAAAGCAGGAATAGTTTAAAATGCATAGTTTCATCTGATTCATCCAGAGATATCATGTGCTCATATAAAGATGCAGAAGGCGACATCATCAAGGTGAACATATAAGATTCAATCACAGCAAAACGGTAAGTTTCTTGCAGCCGAGCAAAACTGGACCAAAGAAAACCATGGGGTATTGAGCACTAGAGACTCAGTTGGATCGTGGGAATTGTTCACATTTGTTCCATTTTCAGAAAGTCACTATTGCATTTATTCACACGCGCATAGATTGTATCTTTCAGCCCAAGAAAATGGAATTTTCGAATATCGAAAAGAATGTCTTGTTCAGGAATTATTTGAAGTAACTCAAGATGTAACTAACCTTCACCCTTCCTTTAGAATTAAAACACATTTTAATAAATACTTGGGGGTTGACGGCAACGGGAAAATAGCTTCAATGGATTCAGTTGATTTTTGGACTATCAGCAAGCTATTTGCTACTCGAAACAATTTTTCACATTTGAAATTTACTAGGAGATACAAACTAGAAGATCATTGGGTCGAAGCTAGGGTTTCTTTTGGTTTGGTCGGTGATGTTACAAATTCAGCACCCCCAGGTACTCCAGGAGGTGGAGTAGTAACAATACCCGGACTTCCAGAAAGTCCGCCAGAGCCCTCTATCAATGAAGTCACAGCTGTTAGTAAACCTGCAGATTCTGAAGAAGGCGACGGAAATGGTGGAAGTGATGGCTCTGGTTCAGGATCTGGAGGTTCAAGCTCAAGCCCCTTTACAGATAACTACATTGATCAAATTGCAGCAGAGTGGCAGGTAGAAGCACAAAATAATCTCCACGTTCAAGCAGGAAATATTGCAAGTAATAACCATGTGAATCCAGGTAATAATAATGCACCGCCAACTGCGCCAGGTTTAAATGGAGAGACACCTAGTAAATCAGAGGTGGATTCTTTTATTGAAAACGCAAAAAACAATATAAACAATTCATCTATTTCTCAAACTCAAAAAGATATAAGAAAATTCATTCTTGAAAACGCGTCATTTTTGAATGAACTCGCTGTTTCTATTGCCTCAGAAGATGAAGGTTTAGCAAATGATATTAAGCTATATAGCGTTGCTCTAACAATTGAAATGCTAGATCTTTTGTCAGATCTTGAGCCATATACTGGAGCTACTAAAGAATCAATAAAATTAGCCACTGGAGTGGACCCATTTGCTTTGCCAGGCCAAGAACAGCTTAGTGATATGGATAAGGTCTTTATTGCAAGCTGGTTCATCATACCAACGACATTCAAAGGTCCAGCGAAGAAAATTAAGAGGCTAATTAGTCACCTTGGTAACACCAGATTTATTAAATCTTCGAAAAGTGTTCTGGAGACCGCTTATGATGGAATAATTGCCAGTACACGAAAAACATTTAGACGTCTCAGAAGTGTTGGATCTATGTTTCTAAGGATTAGGCAGTCTACCAAAAAGTCTGTTGAAATGGTGGATGGAGCAGGTAAATCTATCCGTAAGAATCCTATAAAAACTCTTGAATCTGCAAAAAAAGGAGAATGGTCAAGAGTCTTTGAATCGGATATGATGCCAAGAGACCTTTTAGAGGTAGGTTCGCTTAAAAACAAACTTCGCAAGGATAAAAGAATTCCAACTGATTGGGAGGTCGGGCCAACCAAAAAACATCCTGGAATTAGTTTTAGTAGGCCTGGAACAGTTAAAGCTGACGAGGTTAGAATCATGCCTGCAAATCCTAATAGCCCTTGGTCTAGCCAACATCGTCCCTATGCAACAATGAAAAAAAATGGAAAATATTACGACAAAAATGGGAATATTCTGCAAGATAATAAAAACGATGCAGCACATATTCCTCTTGATGAATTTAAGTTCATACCATAGGAGTCAAAATTGGGTTGGGATAAAGATACTTGGAGAAAGAATGTTTCAGTTATGCTTTTCGATATGGGAAGCATTGAATTTCAAAAATTTAGTTGGAATATTAACAATGAAAATATTCAGGGTTCATTTGTCGAGCTGATTACAAATATAGAGGACTATGTGATTCCTGAAGGCTTGCCTGAGTTTTTAAGACTTGGATTTGTGTCTGAAGATGAAAAAGAAAACCTTGAATCATTATCTGATAAAATTGACGTTTTTTATGATGAACTAGGTAAGGATTTGAATAAGCCCCATGAAGAGATTTGGGTTCATCCAACTTGGATTTCTATTTCACGGTTCGCCGCATCCATATTTCTAGCAAGTTTTAAAGAAGACTTCATTAGAGAGGAAAGATATCAAAATTGGTTCAAGCGCTGGCATTTATCCAAATGAGAATTAGTAGCTGGTGCGAAATGAATTAGATCAGCTATGCATAAGAATGTTATTGGAATAGTCGTTCAAACACCCCCTCTAAAATTGAGATTATTATAACAAGTTAGGCCTTCGGCGAACATGTAACTTAAGCTCTCAGCTAAACTGTAAGTCCTATATCTGACAAAAATAATGTTTTGAAATCAAAAGATTAAGAGATTATACAGCCGCTGTTTTTTCTTCTCCATTATCATT
>JBGCDR010000335.1:0-8313 GCA_045105515.1 Oligoflexales bacterium | reverse complement strand
TAAGATTTTTCTCTTATTAGCTCTTAAACACATCTTAGGAAGGGGAATTTTGATGAAAATATTTTTTTCAAGCACAAATTTGTTTTGAATTCTGGACGGCAAGATTATTTTTGCATTTTCTTATTGAATTCAAGAAATCTTATTTGGCATGCAGATAATTGAAGGAATATTTCGGAAGCAATAATGTGGCCTGGGATTCCAGATCCATAAAGCGAGGAAGCGAAAGTGATGATATTTCCATATAGAATTTGTGCTGGATCATTTTGGGTATCTGTGTTCACGATTATATCAAGATTATCTTCTCTGGAGTCTGAGTCTGAGTCTGAGTCTGAGTCTGAGTCTGAGCCTGAATCTGAGTCTGAGTCTGAGCCTGAACCTGAGTTTTTAAAATCTTTAATCAAATCTAATATACTCAAACTAAAGTTGGAAAACAGGGCATTCGGGTCTTCGTCGCTGGCTAGTGAAGATTTAGTAGAAAATAAACAAAGAAAAAGTAAAAATATTTTCATTTTGTTACTCCGTGATAAACAACATAGGCAAATATAAATACAGATTACTTATGAATTTTTCAAGCATCAAAAAAACAGGTGAATTTAGGAGGTGGTCGTAAATAAAAATCTTGTCTTCTCCTCTGAATTTAAAGCCAATACCCAAGGCTTTTGCCAGCTTGGGGGCAAGCTAGATCGTATTAATAAAAAAGCTGTCGTTTAACCAAAAAAATTTTGGGAAGCTTGGATCAGGTGTTAAAAAAGGATTTGGGATGCTTAAAGAATTTATCGGTGTAGGTGCTGTATTTGTTGGCATTGGCTCCCTATTTACTCTAGATACAGCAGCAGAATTTGAAGATGAACTAACCAGGTAAAAGCTGTTGTTAAAAAATCGACTGGGGAATCAATAAACTTACTGGCGAAGCGATCACTATTCCCCTTGTTATTAATGAATGGTCACAGCATTCCCATAGCTGGAGTTAAGTGGATTAAACTAATGTTCTCCCCTGGCCTAAACGAATGCAATCGATCAATGATATTGCCCAATAGAGATATTGAACATATCAGTGATTCCAATAAATTAGTTATCAATGAGGGGTATGAAGATTCTGATCAAATTTATAGTTTTTTGATGGATTGTATCCAGCTCCATCTCCAAAAACTATGGGTACCTTTACTCTGCGGTTTGTAAGGTAGTGCCAGTTTTTTATTAACAATTAATGAATTTAAAGGGGATCTAAAAATAAAAATAGTAAAGAATTCCAGTCAAATTGAACTTAGAATTAAAATCCTCATTTTTTCTCAGAATTATGTAACTTTTGTTCAAAAATTTACTAAATTTATTATATTGTATAATATTAGATAATTATTTAAGAGATGTCTGATTGTCGAAATTTTCCGTTATATATTCAAGTTATTAAGCTTGGGACTAAGGGTCACAGTTGTTCGATGGAGTAGCTCTATGAATATTCTGCTTTGAATTTGAAGCCAACTAAGCGAACTACTGTAACCTTGGAAATTTGGCATGTGTGTGGAGGAGTACCTTCTATGCTTATTGTATATGGTGCGCAACTTATCCACTTAGCGAAATGCAAAATTTTCTCAGAAAAAAATGAGTAGATGGAATAGGGACTCGCACATTTTTAAATTCAGTGACATAGCAAGTATGGTCGCCCTTTATCTATTTGGGGTAGTAGTTAATCTAATATCATACTCAGCTGCCTTTACTTACAATGAGTTTGTTAAGAAGCGAATAAATTTGAAGCTAGAGTCTTTAAATCGGCATTATAATCAATCATGCATGAGCTAGAATTGGTAATTTTCAAAGGTCCATTGCACTTAATTTAAATGTTGTATACTAGAATAAGGTTATAATTTCTAGTTACAAATTTTGGGTCTATGCAAAATAATCGAAAAAAAAGTACATTATCAATTGGTTTCAGTCGTTTTGTGGTAATTTTTGGATTTTTTTCCACGTATCAATTTGTTTTTGCTCAAGCCTTTATTGAAGATAGTATTTCTTCTGGGACAGAAGGACTAGGTAATCACCTATTTGTGCTTAATCCTAGTTCTCATCTTCCCTCCGAAATGGAAGTAGACCTATTTTTTACTAATGGCTTTACTAGCAATGAGTTTTCAAGTGGAAATACCAGTATCGAAAATCAAAGCGCTCTAAATAAAATAGGTATGGCGGTAGGTATTGACTTAGGTGGGGGCTTGGGACTCGGTCTTAGTCACCAATTGATTAAATCTGAAGAAAAAAATGTCAATACTAATGCTGGTCGGGATGAATTTGTAGAAACTTTTAATGGTCAATATTCGACGGTAAAGGCAATCGTAGAACTCAGTGAACATATTACAGCCGGATTTATGATGCGTTTTTTAGACTCCGAGATTAGCTTGGTTGGTAGCTTCAATACAAGTCCAGGTTCGATTACGACTTTTAAACCATCCCTATTCGGTTCAGGAGGGGGATTATCAGCTGTCTTTAATAAACTTCATCTGGGTGCAGCGTATCTACCTGCTATGAAGGGTAAAACAGAAGTCTATAGTGAAGAAAAAATTATCACGGACCCTGGAAGAGTCGTTCTCTCTGGTGCGCTGCAAGCAAAGCGGTTTAATGCAGGGTTGGTGATCAAGCGGTGGATTTATAAACAGGATGATCGAGCTTTAGGGACCAGTTTAGATGACGCAAACCAAACTCAGATCGATCTTTTTGGTCTTAATGTGGACCGTAGTCTTTTGTTTGCTTTAGAGCAAAGAAAGCTGGGGTTTGACTATTTTGTTTCACCTACAAGTACCATTAAAATTAGTCTTTCACAGTTTACTGCTGATATAAATGATGATCCTGTAAACTTTTTACCAGGAGAAAATTCCGATAACCCGAAACTTTCTTACTACGTATTGCAGGCTATCTTAGCAGTTGACAATAAAAAGCTTAAATTTCTTGGTGGTTTAACAAAAAGTTTCCAGAAAACAGCGTCTTATGGAACCGGTGGGGGACAGAGCTCTTATGAGGGTGATTGGCAAGAGCTAATTGCCGGAATAGCTGCAAAGCTTTAATGCAAATTATGTATACCAACAAAAGAATTTTCAGTTTGTGGTGAAAAATTTTCCAAATTGCCTTTCTCTAATATCCTGAATAAATACTATTATTCGTTCCTTAGTCTTTCTTATGAGATCTTCATGTTGATTTAGGTAGATTTTCAATTAAAAAAGGGATAGCTTAGGTATCCATTGAATACAAATCATAAGGGGACCCCATGACTGAGGAAGAAAAAACTGAAGCAAAGAAAGCTTCATTGGCTGAAAAAAAAGCTGAAAAAAAAGCGTACTATCTAGAATTTGCCAAGCAATTAGCAAAGAATAATGCTTCGAGTTTTTCTGAGATAGGCTATTCTGTTCACTGGATTTATCAAAAGCCTGGGCAAACCCAAAAGCAGGCATAAACTATTTGGTAGTCAGCTTAGTTTCTGATTTTAGAACCCACTCATGAACATAGTGACTCGATGGAAACTGATTGCCGCTAATGAAGAAATTGTTTAGCTTGATAGGGACTAGAGCAATCTGGTTAGGCATAAAAAGAGGAATCATAGGCACCTCTTTTGCGAAAATATCTTGTAGAGAAATTAGTTGTTTCATACGATTTAGATGGGAAAATTCAATTTTTAATTTCTGGAGAATACGGTCAACTTTTTTATTTGCCCAACCGCATATATTTTGTCCCTGGTAGTGATTACGAATATTAGGTACAGCATCAGAGCTAAATAATGGGTAGTACGACCGCTCTGCAGGTAGTTGCCATGCAAACATTATCATGCTATCGAATGACTTGCGTTTTATGGAATTCCAGAATTCAGAGTCTTTTTGAATTTTTATATCTAACTTAACACCTATTTTTTCCCAAGAACTAGCTAGAAACTTTGCAGTTGCAATCCGCCTAGGGTCGTTGTTAATCAGCAAACTAAGTTTAAGTGGCTTTCCCATTTTGTGACGAATTTTAGAATCTTTATCATACACCCATTCTGCTTCATCAAGTAATTTTGTGCTTTTTTTTTGACTATATTCGTACAATGGGATATGAGCATTGAAGCCCTGATATTGTGGAGCGAGGAAATGTGCTGTTGGGCTTACCATATTTTGATAGATATTTTTAATTAGAGCATTCTTATCGAATCCATGTGATAAAGCCCAGCGAATCCGTTTATCTTTTAAAACTGGGTTGCGGAGGTTGAAAGTGATGTGTTCAAAATTTATACTGTCACCCCAAACCTCTTTCTGAACTTGGGTTTTTTCTATTTTGGCTTGCTTGTAAGTGTTTGTATAAACTTTTGGTAGAGATTCTGGAATCATAAATTCTTTTTGGACTTTAAGTCTATGAAAGTCTTTAGGCTTTATTAATTTAATTAAATTATAAGCCGTATGTGCTGTTTTCAAATTATTACTTCGTTTCAAGGTGTTGATTCCGCTATAGTTATAATAGCCAGAATAGAGGCCGGGATTAAATGGCTCAGTTCGGTAAAGACTATGTCTAAAGTATGTGTTTGGTCGATTTCGGTATTTTAGCCATACTTTTTTTTCTAGATGTTTAGGCAAAAGAATAATTTCCCCCCAATCCGAATAGAGCGATGATTTACCCCTGAGGTAAACTGTAACTTTGCGAGGGTCATTCGAATCTACTGAAATTTGCTGAATACGGGTAAAAAAGTGCTTACCTAAGTACCTGTGCCCTAAGTTTGCGGCTGCTTGCCAGGTGAAGTAAAGATCATAGCCGTTTATAGGTTTGCCATCTCCCCAGGAGAATTTAGGGTCAAACTCAAAACTAATTTTTAAGTCATATGAATTTTTAGAGCTGTCCAAGACTTCAAGTAGGCTGTTCTCAATTGTAGGAAATTCTTTGCAAAGCCTACAAATCCATTTGTTATTTTTATCGAGGCTAAATATGGGATTGTGATTTAAATAAAAGGAGTAAGGTAGCTTGTCCAAAGTCTGCTCTAAGGGGTGGAGCGAGTTGTCAGAATTAGCTGTTATCAAGTATAGTTCATTCATTCCAGCACTAGATGTCTTAGGAAAAATTTGCAAGAAAAAAGCAAATATGAGTAAGTGGAATGTCAGATGCTTTAAAGGGTTCATAGAAAATCCTCTCAATCTCAAGTTTCTCATTGTCAGCTAAACTCTGTGCACACGAAAATATTGCCACATCACGATGGTGCCAATAACTATATTTGCGAGCCAACCAGCCATAAATGGAGGAAGGTCTCCTGCAATTGATAAAGCTCTGGCGGAACTCAATATGAACCAGTAGCTGATACCGACTGCAAAGGCTACCAATATACTACGCACCGTTTCAGTGGTTCTTTCAGATCGATACCCAAATTTCAAGCCTAATAGGCTAATTAGAAACGCAGCCAAAGGGTAGGCTAACTTCACATGAAGTGCTATGCGAAGGTTCAAAACATCGGCTCCCCTTCTAGCACCTGAGTCGATCCGTTCAGATAATTCTGTGATGGCAATTTCATCTGGAATCCTACGATCTATGTTTAGCTTGTCGGGTTCAACTGGTAGGCGGATTATCAGGGATTTAGGGGGGTTGAATTTTTGTATATTACCCTTCAAGTTGATTGATAGTTGTTGAATATCTTTTAAAGACCATAATTTAGTATTTGGGTCGTATTTGGCGCTGCCTGCATGGATAGCATCCTGCGGATAAAATGGTTTACCAATTTTCACTAGCTTAATATTTTTGAGAGTTTGACTCGAGTGGTCATATTCTTCAAAGTGGAATATATTATTGCCATTGCGAACCCAATGAGCTTGCTCATCAGTCGCGTGTACCGAGTCGCCCTCGATGAGCACATGAGTAATAAAGTGCATTTTGTGGGAGCTTTGGGGAACAATCACTTCATTTAGAAAATAAGATAAAGCGCTGAGAATCATTCCGCCGGCAGCTAATGGGGCAACAATTCTAGTAGGATTCATGCCTGCAGCTCGCATTGCAGTAACTTCATTGCTGCGGTTATACAAAACCATAACTATGACAGACGACAATAAGGAAGCAATGGGAAGAATCTGGACAAGTTGGAATGGAAGCTGGTAAAAGTAAAATTTTGCTATCAGGAAAGGACTAGGGTTAAACCGTGCATAGTAATTTGTTGTTTTGTGGATAAAGTCGAATAGAGTAAACAGAAAAAGACAGAGAAGCACCGTTCCGAACACAAATTTAAGGTATTCTTTCAAAATTAAGCGAAATAAGATCATGCTTGGTATTCCGTTTTATGTTGATAGCGGATATGTTAACAGAGTTCGCTCGGATTGGCTGGCGCTAAATAACAGATCCCTTAACCTATAACCCATCTCGAGGTTTATGCATATATCTAGAATAGTACTATGCTTAGTATATTTCCTGCCATTAGTTTGTCTTTTTTACGGCCTTTATTATTTGGGTCTAGCCCTATTACTATTAGCTGGTGTCCCCTATATTAAAAGCAATAAATTGAAAGCCCAATATCAAGAATTAATGGATAAAGATCCTGATCATGGTGATCTGAACAGTTTGAAAAATGCGATAAAGTTTTGGGAAAGGCTTACTATTAAAGGCGCGTTTTATAAGAAATTTTAATCTTTACAAGCCTAGGAGGCCGCATTGATCCCGAAAGAGTTAATTAACAAAAAATCCAGTTTCTTAGAACTTGCAAAAAAAAAACAAATCGTTGGCTTTACCAGAAAGTTAACTTGGGACCATGAGAGCACTATAAGCTTAGCTCAAAGGTTTTTAGGAGAAGATTATTTCTTTTTACTTGAGTCAGCGAATGGTGGCTCAGGCCATATAGCCCGTTATTCTTTCCTTGGCTTTGACCCATTATGTATTTGGCAAGGGTGTCAAGATGGGAACATAAAATTTTCTTGCGGACAAAACGCTACAAAGCTTGATTGTAATACTCCAAACAACCCTGTTTCAGTTCTCGAACGTTCACTTTCAGAGCTTGACGTTGGACATATTCTCCCAGATTCTTATAAAGGCCCGCCTTTGGAAACTCTTTCTGGTGCTACAGGTTACTTGTCCTATGATATAGCAAGCTATTTAGAACCTACTATTGGCAAGGTTCCTGTCAAAACTTTAAATCTGCCAGAGCTTTTTTATATTATTCCAAAGAATTTATTGATTTTAGATCAGCTTACAAAGACTTTGTACTTGGTTCACTATGTTTGGACAGGTAATCAAGAGAATGTAAACTCTCACGATTTTTTTGAAAAATCAATCAAGGGTATTGTTGATTTAGAGAAAAAATTGCGGGATCATCATTGTCCTGCATCTACCTTACAGCTTATAGATAAACCAGTGGATTATGAAGCATTCAAAGGGAGTCTTTCACGTGATAAATTTTTGGAATTGGCTCGAGAATGTAGACAACAAATCATGCAAGGAGAGATCTTTCAAATACAAATTGGAAACCGCTTAAGTGGTCCTACCCAGGCTTCTGCGTTTGATATTTTTAGGCATCTGCGGATTCTAAATCCTTCACCTTATATGTTTTTTTATAAGTTTAAAGATGATCATATTTTAGGTTCTTCCCCCGAGATGATGGTTAATGTTGAGGGAGATCTTGTTACCCATAGACCAATTGCCGGGACACGCAAGCGCACCTGGAATGCGAGTACTGACCTTAAAATGATTGAAGAGCTCACATCCTGTGAGAAAGAAAAAGCAGAACATGTAATGCTTGTAGATCTGAGCCGAAATGATGTAGGACGGATAGCCCAGCCTGGAAGTGTAAATGTTAGAGAGTTGATGGTAGTAGAGGAATTCAGTCATGTATTTCATATGGTAAGCGAAGTTAATGGTAGGTTGAAAAACGACTTGACTGTTGCTGATGCTCTTATTTCCGGATTTCCAAATGGTACGGTCAGCGGAGCTCCTAAAATACGAGCTATGCAGCTCATTTATGAAATGGAACCGTGCGCAAGAGAATTTTATGCAGGAAGCTTAGGTATATTTACCTTTAGCAAGGATTTGAAATCTACAATTTTGATTCGGAGTATACATATTCGAGATGGGCTTGCTTCAACGCAGGCATCTGCGGGTATTGTTTATGACTCTGTCCCAGAACATGAATGGATGGAAACAAGGCATAAAATGGCTGCTTGTTTAACAGCGATTCAAAATACCTTGCCTTCATTGTAGCTTATATTTAGTGCCTGATTGGAAACACACCGCCGCCTTTGTATGTAAGGCTTAGAGCACTATAATCTTTAGCGAATTTCCCCAGTTTCTCTAAAAAGGCTATAATTGTCGGAAAATCAAAAGATCTTGGGGGTGCCCATGCGC
>JBGCDR010000334.1:0-3108 GCA_045105515.1 Oligoflexales bacterium | reverse complement strand
ACATACAGTGAATGAATCGGTCTTATTGTTGATAAGGACTTATTGTGATCCCAATTCTAAGAGTCGGATGACCACTCAAAAAAAAGCTCTATCGGCGATAACATGACGAAATTAAGTGTAAAAATCCCGGTCACCTATGATGCGTTTATATATGTCAGTATTGTGCATTGGCTTAAGTTTGGGTAGCTCAGCATTAGCGCTTAAGTTACCAAATAAAACTATGAAAAAAACTGAATTTACACCTGCATCTAATTCTCTTTCGTCTCAAGATGATTTTAAGGGTCAGGAAAATGAGTATAAGGAATTAGCACTTCATGCTCGTAAGAATCCAGAGAAAATTAATGCACTTGCAAGTGAGATGGTAGAGGATGAAAATCCTGCAGAAAAAGAGGAAATAAAAGAATATGTTGCAAGCGAGCTGCGTAAAGAGGCTCTCGCCAGACAGTATGTCCTCTTGATTGATAAAAGTGCTAGCATGGGCTCCTACGATAAGGATGGTGGTGTTAGAGGGGATCGTTGGGGGGCAGCTGAAAAAGCGACTAAAGGCCTAGTTGATGCCATGTTTAAAAATGACATGGACCATAAGGTGCCAAGTTACTTATTTGGTCATAACGTTGAGACCATTGGTGAATTAACCGACAGTCATCAGGTGATGCAATTGTTTAAAGAGCATGATCCTGATGGTCGTAACACTAACCTAAGTGACGCATTAAGCACGGCTTTAGAAGATCATATTGGTATGAGGCGTAACAATTATGAGGTTGTGCCGGGAACTACCATTGTGGTCATTACTGATGGTGCACCTAATTCCGAAGATAGAGTAAGAACAGTGTTGCAAAAATATGCAAACCCTGAAAACGGCTATATCAAAAATGACGAAGAATTAGCAATAACTTTCATTCAAATTGGGGATGATGAAGGTGCAAGACTATTCCTAAAATCGATGGATAAAGGCTGGAGCTTTGGTGGAAGAAAGATGGATATTTGTGACACTAAAAAAGATGATGACCTTCGACGGATGGGTCCAGAAAAGATTTTAGAAGAAGCCATCTTTGACTAAGAAAATTTAGGAGTAAATGATGAAATTTAAAAATGGCCTAGTAGGATTTTTTATTTTTAGTTTCTTGTCCTTCCCTGTGTTTGCCAACAATGTACCAGCTAAGGTATATGTGGGTCTTGATTGTTCAGCAAAATCAATAGCGGGTGAATTTGGTAAAAATACCTATGGAGGTAGCTTGTATAAGCCTCAAGCTGCTTTTACCAAACCAAAAGGAGCCAGTGTCCATGGCTATACTGAATCGGTGCAAGCGCCTATGTCTTGGGCCTTGCACTTGGCTTCAGAGGCTATATTTTCCTATGAATATAAGTTAGATGATTGTTTTTTTTCTATTGGTCACCAAACAGGTCATGAAAAAGATCAGGTATTAAACCTCTTGGAGTTGTCTCGCGAACTTGGTGCCGAAAACATAGAGTCTAAAGAAGACTTGGTAGCTAATATTAAACTCGCTATAGATTACCTTATAGATGATAATTTTGGCATCGATTTCAACCCAATCCCCTTTATGAAAATGGTGGTCGGGCAGTTTGAACAGCTTAAGAAGCCAAAACTAGTCTTAGGAGTCATTTTTACATCTGGAGATATTGAAGACTCAAAAAGGGAGGAACTTACTCGGTTTTTGGAAGAAACATCGTTTCTGCCGATCAAGTGGACCTTCATGGTGATAGGGCGTGACCATGAAAATAATGAGATCTCGCGCATCATAAAGAAAGCAAGAAAAGCAAGTCTATTTGATAATGCTACAGTCCTTTCATTCGATTCCTATTTTGACTTTGATATGAGCATTGGCGCTTACAGTAAGTTTGATATCAGAGACTCTCTCAAGCAGGCTAACAAAACCAAGTTGTTGCGTGATATTAATAAGTTTTTATTGGATGACTATGAGACTAAGGTTCGTAAGCTTATCAAGGCCAAAGAAACATCAGCTTCGTGTTTTCATGACCTAGACGAACTTGTTGAAAAAATAGAGTAGGTTCCGCTTAAAACTGTAGGTGCTCGAGATCCGTCTCAGTATTGATACAAATCTGAATTTTACATGGTAATCCCCTTACAAGCCTTGTTTAGAAAGGCTTGTAAGCGTTCATCCCAACGCTAGCTATAAAAGAATCAAAAAGCTTCAGGACCGCTATTGGTGGTATAAGCGCTGCATCAGTAGCGGAAATTGTTTTGGGAGTGTTGGATATAAAAAATTTTTAAGAAAATCGTCTTGTAAAAGGTCGGATGCACTACCTATGTTGTTGTAGACGAGCATTCTAAAGATCTTGAAGAATAAAAAAATAGTACGTCATCTGAGGTACTATTTTTTAGTTTACTCAGCGATAGAGTTCATGTTGAACTCGAATACTTCTAGCTCAATCTTTACATAACAACCCATTGCTGATTGTGTCTGAATTTCGCGCATGACACGACTAGAATTCATATCTAGGCATCGCGCAACACCTCTTTCGTAAGAGTCAGCATAGACGCGGCTAGCTAAGTTTTTAATATCGCGGGAAGGATCTCCTTCGCAGTAGCTGCCCATCATGCATGCATAGATCTCGCCTGTTCCACCATCTCTAACTTCATCACAATTCTGGCCCATGGTTTGTTCAAGATAATCTAGGTTCTTGGAATAGCGGTACCCATACGAACTTGCGCCAATATCACCTGCAAATGCACGGCATCCCATTATAAAGTCATCGTCTAGTACTTCAGCTTGTTTACAAATACGAGCATTGTCGAAACTTCCCCAACAGTAAGCGAATTGAATTTGCTCCCGTGCTTGAAGAGCTGAGAATTCAAAACTGCACAAGCCAGCGAAAAATAACCAAAAAAATTTCATTTCTTAGTCCTCATAATAATGTTTAATGAACTGAGGCGATTATATAACATCTGCTTATGGCGTACGAGTATAAAGTTATGGCTATAATTCTGGCAAGACGAAGATTAAGCTCCCATTAACACCTACTTTCCATGTATAATCACTGAAACCGCAAAAGATATGATGTAAAAACAGAAAAAACCGCCATATAATATATATGTAATATCAACATGCTATGATTAAACGATGG
>JBGCDR010000333.1:0-37192 GCA_045105515.1 Oligoflexales bacterium | reverse complement strand
TCATGTGTCATATTGCACCATAATTTTTGAATTTTACTTAGCTATTTTTTTTAAACCATTGACTGTCAAGCATTACAGCGGATTCTTTAGCGGCGGTTTTTTTAACTTCTAAAAGATTCTATATTTCGCACCAGCGACTATTTATAGTTTGAACATAGTTGCTTGAGCGAATGATATCTTCAGCCAATTGCAGAGATATCGTTAAAACTACATCAGATTCATCTTTCCGTTGCTCAGATGACCTTCCTTCATGGAACATCTGAGCATAATTACTTTTACACCTAGCATGTTCTAATATAATGTTGAGAATGTTATCAGTTATTAGATTCTCCAAGATACTCTCACTATGAGGTGTGTCCGCATCACCAGCTGCTTTTACAAAGCTTGGGTTCGAGACATATAAACTTAAAAATACTAAGCCTTGAATAAGGATAAATCGTGAATAATTCATATGAAAACTAGTTCTCCAAAAACGATGCTTGTATAAGGTGCTATAATTACGAGATAAAACAGTATATCCTACGCTCTTATAAGGGCTCAATTTTTATCCAATAACGGCTTAAGTCTTTGCAGTTTAGCTTGCAAATTGTACCTGGAATATTTTTTAATACAAGCAATAATGCTATTATTAGGTCAATTTCATTTATCTTAAAGAAATTAAACACTTGAAAGACTTTTTTATATAGTAAATTATCTAGTTATTTTAGATTGTTGTCTTCTTACCAAGTTTCGTACTTCAAGCCTAATTCCTGTATTGCTCAACGAGGAAACATTTTAGCAACCACAATTATGCTGAGTTGTGATCAATCACAGGAATTTTAATAACTAAGAATCCTGGTTTTTTTATATTAAATTATGATTTTGCCAAATATTCTGAGTTTTACCAACCTTGACTCATATAAGTTTTGTACCGAAACCTTAGGAGAAGGATATTATAAACCTTAAGGTGGTATACAGTGGCATCGGATGAAAAAAATCCAGATCAAGAAGACTCTTCTCAGCAAGAAGAATCAGGAAATTCCATAGACCAAATTGAGCAGCTACAGCTGCCTAAACGTATGGAGAAGCGTAGAAGGATTTATTTGGGTGAACAGATCCTATGTTGGATTGGTTTTGACGCTTTGGAAGCCAAGGTTGATGTGATTGATATCTCTACTCGGGGAATAGCTCTTGTAGAAACTCGAGAAAAGGTAAAATTTCCTCCGGTGGTCGGTCAGAAAATTGTACTTTCTTTTGGTCGTGGCTTGGAAGAAGGGTTTAAGATCAATGGAGCTATTAGCAATATTGCCAAGGTATCTATAAGGGGTGTCCAATATGATCGGATCGGTATTCAATTTCAAATTAAGCCTTGCAATAGTCTAGCTGAATTTAATAGGTTTATTGGTGAGAAATTATTCGCCTGTCAATCTTACATAAGACCACAGGCATGTTATCAAGATCCCTTTTTTTATAACGAAATGGTCCTTTTCCAGGTCAATAGCTTTTCAGCTACGGGTGCAGACCTACTAGTTTCTGCGCGATGCAAAACCCTCCTACCTAAGCAGCCACTAGAGTTAGACTTTTACTTCCCGGGAAGAGGAAGGTTTATGGTTAAAGTCAACAACTCTGATCTCCACTTCCGCACTGAAGATAATCGCTACCGTATTTTCGTTTATTTTGATAAGCCCGATAAAAAATTTCTCGAAATGGTGAGTGAGTACCTTGTTATGTTTGCCGACGAAGCTTACCCTAACGCTCTACGCGAAAATGGCTTTACGGTCGGGGACCTAAGCTTGGCCTTCGATCAAAATTATTCTCCGGTAAGTGATAATGTTCATGAAAAGGAGCAGCTTGAAGCCATTAGTCTAGCTCCTCCAATTGTTGATTCAAGCGGAAAAAGTGAGCTAACTGATACTAACTCAAGGACTATTAGCTGTAAATTAGGTCCCCATTTTGTTGCGACTATGGAATTAGTTTTTTGCGATAAGCAAGGTGAACAATCTGCATTGGTTAAGGCTACACACAAAATATCTTCAAAAATACTAAATCATAAACATATAGAATTGACTGATCTCCATGTAAGCTCGAAGGTTAATCTGGTAGATTTTTTATTGCCTCTCTTAACGAACTGTGTCCGTATTGGAGTCCAATCTCAATCAAAGTTCATCCTTTTAGAATGCGCGGTGCAGGTTAAAAATATATTGGAAAAATTGGGATTTAACTACGAAAATAGCCAAAGAAAACGTGATGATTCGAGAGGTAATGAGCAGGTATTATTTTTGATGAGTTTGGATATAAAGGCTGTCTTGTTAAACCGAGATCGCATACTAGCTGATTCATTATGGAAGCAAGTCTATCGAGATCTCTTTGAGTTCTTCAAAAAACAGCATCAGAAAACCAAGAAGTCAGCTATTGAGAAGTAAGCTTCATAAAACCAAAAAAGTTACTAGTTCAGTTTGCATCTTTCTCCAAAATATATGACTCCCCAATCCAATCCATTAATGATTCTAGACTATAGATTGAATAGTCGAGCATATATCTAGAATAGGACCTCGGATCATAATTTGCTTTTGTCTTAAAAGGAATTTCTAATTCTTTAGAATAATACCAGCTTGTCCGAGGGCCAAAAACCCAACGAGAATACCATTGGCAGTACCAAGCATTTGGCTTGTCTTTGCAGCTTTGTCTATAGAAAGGAACTCCTGATTGGTACATAGATACCATAATTGTATAGCGTTGGCCTGGCTTTAATTGGTTACGAAAAGTTGAAGATCCAAAAAGCATGTTGAAAGGAAAACGTCGCTCTTTCTTAAATAGATTTAAGGAATCATTGGGGTGATTTAGATCTATTTCCCAATAATCAGAAAGTTTAATATCTTGGTTTTCTGCAATTGGGTATAGAGTAGAGTGAGCACCTTCTAGCTCCGAGAAGATTCTCTCATTTATCACCTGATCCCACCACCACCAACGCTTTTTAACTAGGCGAATACGCAATTTGGTGTTTTTATTAAAAGCTTGATTAATGGTAGCTGCTTTATCTGACTCACCAATATGAGAAAGTTTAGACACAAAACTTATGATACCAGCAGCTGTATCTTGAAGCCTAATCTTATTGGGTACAGCTTCTTCAATCAACTCACCTTTATGATTGGTTTTTGCTTGCCAAATAATTGGGTCTATACTTTGATTGTCCCAAGTCACCGGAGTTTTAAAAGCATTTGGTGATTGGCTGGTAATCCGGCCAGTGGTTTTTATTGTAAAAAATGCCTCATAATTGCTATTTTCCTGACATTTAGCGCCATGGGCACTTCCCCCAACTTCGACAGCATAGGCATTGTATGGGTCAAGAATGCTTAAGTTTGGTCTTAATTTCTCTTGCAAACCTCCTTGCTGGTTATTAACCTGGATGGTTTCTTTCTCTCCTGGAAGTAGCTGGTAAGGATTTGCCAAAAGGTCTAGGTATGCTTTTGTTTCGGGATTCCAGTCTTCTTTTTTTGGCCGGGAGTAAGCAACATCATATTTAAGTTTTTCCAAACTGCATGGTCTTGATTCATGATGTGGTTTATCAACATGACAATGAAGTGGTAAGTTGCGACACACAATCGTTTGCTTTAGCTTAGTTTTTACCGTTGATTACTTGCTGAACTGGTTTATTAATACAAAATGATTTATGACCACATTCGTCGCCGTTGAGTACTTTGTCACAGGTTTCATAAGTCCAGGTCTCATAACTTTGGTAGGCTGCACTTCCTTCAAATCTTATGGGTGGTAAGCTACGCATGTAGTTATATGCTTTGTGTTTGCCCTCTAAATCCCCCGAACCAAGAAAGGAAGACCAGTGATCGAAGTCAAATTTTTGTCCCACTCGTTGATGAGAATGCTGGGCTTGAGCGCACTTTAGCTTCTGATTACTTAGATTTCGAGTTTTAGAGTTCGGTAGATCTCCTAGCTGAGAGCAAATACTAGGGTAATAGGCCTGTTCAACTATCCGAGTCTGACAGTAGTTTGCAATACCATGCCTTAGCTCATATGAATCTCTTTGCCTACGAAGTTGCATCCAGTCACTGAGGTTTAAAATCACCTCAATGTGGTGAGAACTGAGACTATCATCATACTTAAATTTATGAGAAGCGCTAAACGCTGTGTTGACGCATAAAAAAAAGCAATAAAAATAGAGAGAAAAGCTGAATGAAGCAAAGATTTTCAAGTTTTAATCTCCTAGCTATTCACTACCAACTTTGGCGTTTTGCTCTTTTTGCTTTAGCTTTGCTATTTTTGGTTAAGCTAGAAATGTACTCTTTAATACGATTAGCTTCTTCAACTCTTTGCTCTCTAGCTTCCAAAGCTGAGAGTACGAGTTGAAAATGGCCTTTCAAGCTATCTTCGATGGTATCAACATCAGAGAAAATATCATCCTCTACAGACTCATCTTTAAGATAGGCAGATTGAAGGTTTCTGAAGTATGCCTCATTGGCATTATAATAGCGTTCAGCATAAGATTGGGCGAGCGCTTTTAGACCGCCTTGACGACTTAGTTGCTGCTCTTCACGGATGTCAGCAAGGACTAGGGCCACAACTTGAGCAGTGGTATTTAGCTCCTGAAGTTTTCCCGTAAAATAGCTCCTCATCTGTGCTAAAGAATTTCTTTTTGGAATTTCTTCTCTTAGTACCTTCATTTTAGTTCCAGATAAGGAAGATAGCGCTGAATACCCTTTGTCTTCAGATATAGTAAGTTCATGGTCTTTGTTTATCAAACCATCAATTTCGATCTTAGGCTTCGCTAATAACCAAGCAGGTATTATGTCTAAATGGAACCAAGTTTTTTGATATTCGATTTTAAAGCTTTCTATCTTCATACCAAAAGATTTTCTCAGAAAAGAACGAGTCCAAAAAGCTTCAATTAGATTTTTTCTTGCTAGTTGCAATACTTCCGTGTTCTCGGATCGGTAGCGTTGGCTTTTACCGAATGAGTGGATGTAAGTATGCATTTGACGATAGATATAGCGATTATAGTTGGTAATAACTTGGGTTTCTCCAGCTTTGATTGCTCTAAGTCTGTTTTCCTTATTTTTCAGCTGTTTCACCTGTTCAGCAGATACTTCCATGTCACCCAATTTTTCTAAGTTAATCCCCTTGATTTTTCTGGTCTCATGATTTGGCATTTGGACTACAAAATTGAATTGGCTTGCTTCTTGGAACTTATTGTTAATATCTCTATATATAGGCTCAAGGATCTTGTCTAGTTGCAAAGTGAATGAGTTGTCAAAATCAAGAGTATCATTAGCAGTAAAAATAATTTTGAGATTACTTATTTTTTGCTTGATGGCCTGAACTTTAGTTTCAAAGATTCTTACAGCATGAAAATAATCATGAGTGTTTATTCCATCAACAGGATCTAACTTTGATTTGTCACTTAAGCTTACAAATCCATTCGCTCCATCCCACCAGAGGTTTAATTCTTCCTGCTCTGATGAAATATCGGAAAATAGTTTCTCAAACTGTTCAAGCTTTTCTTTTGAATGAGATTGAATTTTGTCATAAAGCTCATTAAATTCGCTATGGTAAGAATTGAAATCAGTCTTTATCTTGACCTGAATTTGCTGGCTACTAGCTAACTCAGGTAAATATATCAAGGGAATAGCCGATAAAATTCGGAATATAACGTTCATGCGCATGGTTTGTAAGGCCTTTATTTTATTTAATATGATAGTTTATTAATAACTGTTTAATTGCTGGCGGGAGTATAAACTTTTAGCAATAACTAATCAAGTAAAACGTACAAGTATCAAACTTAGTCCCATTACCACATAAAGGCCAATGCCTCGGATTGCTAACCACCAGGTATTAGACATATACACTGCGGCATATGCTGTAGCAAGGGTGTGAATTAGTATTCCAAAGCCTAAGAAGAGTGATAGCTTAGAAAGCTTCGAAATGACAAAAGGGTGGGATAAGTTTCCTTGAATGTTTTTAGGAAACAGGTCTTTGTATTTTTGAGCTATGACTACCAGAAGAGGCTTATTCATGGCTTGCGTTACCAATAGCTCTACCGTAAAGCAGCTACCCAAAATAACCGGTTGAAACTTGAAGAAGATGGGGTCTTGGGTCTCAAGAGAAAGCCAACCGAACAGAACTACGAAGGCAATAGAACCCGCAGTAATCCCATCAATCTTTTTAAATTTATATAGTGAATAAGCGGCTTCTAACAGCGCGAAGATCATTGCCGAAATGATCCCTGAAGTTTCATCGAAGGCAAAATCTATGATTACGAACACTGCAAGCGGGAGGATGCCAAAAAGAAGTGACTGTTTATTCATTGCTTTGAACCTTGTAAATCTTTTTTAAAACTAGAGCCAATAATCATACCAAGACCGCTCGCTAGAAATCCTACCAAGGCACTTTCAGTCTCATATCCAAGGTGTTTACAAAGGAGCCAAGTAAATGGCCCGAGAATGATTGATAACATAGCTCCAGTAGAACAAGCCTTATTCCAGTATATTCCTGCCAAAAGTGGCACAAACAAGGATACTAAACTGATAATCGAGGACTCAGCAACTAGATAATAAACATTGCTTGAGGTCATCGCATACAAACCTGAAAAAACTGCTGTAATTAGTACAGAACTTCGAAGAAGTAGGAGCCTGGTTTTGTCAGATATGTTTGGGATAATTGGTTTAAATAGGTTTTCCTCTAAAATGGTTGCTGGTGCTAGCAAAGCACCACTAGCGGAACTCATTATTGCTGACAAGAGAGCACCGATAAATAAAACTTTGATGATCGTGTGCTCTTGCAACAATATGGCTTCAAGTAGAAGTTTAGAGTTAGGTATGTCAGCTAGAGCTGGGGTGCTAAGTTTGTAGGCTAGAGCAAGGAAGAGGGGGAGGATCCCAATAGTCAAGTACATAATGCTAGCCAGGTATGAAGACCAAATTGAAACTTTTTCTGATTTAGCGGATACAATTCGTTGAAAGACATCCTGCTGTGGAATAGACCCAAGGCCGATGGTCATCCATGCTGTTATATAATTGCACCAGTCATCCCAGCGATTTTCCGGGAAAAATGTAAAAAAATTGGGTGGGGTTTTTGCTGTTAAGCTAGAGAGGTCATCTACTTGAAAATAAACGTAGAAACTAAGAACCACGAGGCCGATGATGATGACGCTTGTTTGCAAAAAATCATTTAACGAGATGGACCACATCCCACCAAACATGGTATAGACGCAAACAATTGCAGAGCTGAAAAATAAGCCTGTGCTTAAAGGGAGATTTAGGACAACTTCCATTATGATTGCCATGGCAAGAAACTGTGCAGCAATCCAGCCAATATAAGATAAGATCATCAAAATCGCTGATATAAACTCAAACTTTTTTCCAAATTTTATCCGGTAGAAGTCAACAATTGTCACCACATTCATTTTATAAATAGGTCTTGCTATAAAGAGGCCAATGAGTATGAAGCACAATGCTGTTCCAAAGGGATCTTCCATAACACCGAGCAAGCCTTTTTCCAGAAACTCGCCCGAGGCTCCAATGATGGTTTCAGAGCCGTACCATGTAGAAAACATTGTAGGTGCACACAAGATGAGAGGTAATTTTCTTCCAGCAAGCATAAAGTCATTTGAGGTCTTGACTAACTTTCCAGAAAAACCACCTATAATAACGGTTACTAACAAATAAATTATAATGAAAAAAGATAAGCTCATAGATATTATTCTTAAATGTGGTTCAACATTTAGGCACAGATTACCAAAGTCTCAACAAGCTCACAATGTAATAGAAACTCTGTAGCCATTTTAGCCGATTAAAGATCAATTCTGGAAGCCATTCCCGAATATGAATAAAAATTGAAAAGATTTTTAGTCTTAGTCTCTAATATTATGCATTTTTTTAAAACATCTGATTTCAGCTAAGGTATCTGGACTAAGCCGACGAATAGTCAGAAAGTGAGAGTAGATAAGAATTGATAATCGATCTATGATAAAAGGTATTTTGAGGATTCGTTATGAAAAAACATAACAACGTACTTGGTCTTTTTTTTACTTTAGTACTGTCTATTGCTTGTAGTACAGAGAAACCTGAAAGCAATCTTAATAAAAGTGATTTCCACTCAAGCGACGCTATTGCTCGATGGGGATCTGATATGATGGACAATCAGTCTACAAGTTATCAGAGTCTATATCTAAAGCTCACAAAGCAGGATGTTCCAAGTGAAAATGGAGAATCCAACCCTGAATTGCGAGTTTGGTTAGAAGGTTCTACCCAATCTCCTGAGACGATTACAAATGTCTTGCAGGCAAATTATTGTTTAGTGGATCAATGTGATTATTCTGACCTGAACCTAGAATCATGTGTCGCAGAATCGAGAAGTTTTGGGGCCGGCGTTGAATGCTTGATTTATCTGCCCTTAACACGCACAGAGCTTGCACAGACAGGATCTGCGATGCTGCTTAAAGTAAATTATTGCGATGAAGTGTGTACTGAGGCAAAGCTTCAGTATTCATCAACGGATGATGATGCAGTGAGTGTAGATAATCGCTACTCCGGTGCGGATTTTGTGAAATAGAATTTCGATTTAAAATTTTTACATAGGTGAAAAGTCTGCCCAAGAATTTGGCGTTTCATAGAGACGTATGTGCGAGATGATTAGACCTTTTGGCACGTGCGGAGTAAGCTGTTCGTAGCACCATATAGCAATATTTTCTACCGTTGGGATAAAAGGTACCAAAACATACATCAAATCATCAGCATGTTCTTTTGCAAAAGGTGCCAAAAGCGAGTCCTCTGCGTAAATCATAAAACAATGATCCAGCCTGTCATGAATATGGATACGCATGAGTTCTTTAATATCACCAAAATCGAGAACCATTCCTTCACTGCTACTACCTTTTTCCTGGTTGATCGCTCCTCGCATGGATACTTCCAGTCGATAGCGGTGACCATGAGGATGCCGGCACTTATTCTTATGATTAGGGACCCGGTGTCCCATATCCCACTCTATAATTTTCGTGACATCCATATGCACAGTTCAGCAACCTGCTTTCTTTAATTTGACATAGCTATCAAAAGGATTGAATTACATGCCTCAATTTCTTTAAAAAGGCACTTTGGTGATTTTTAAAGAGCGCAAATGGTAGCAAAATACAAGGCAATATGTAAACAAGAAGCTTATAAGGTTTTGATATTTAAGTATGTTCCAAGGAAGGGGTTAACCTTTAGCATATTCCACCGAAATTTATGAGGCATACAAATAATTATGAACTCTTATTGGTACTAAAGGAAAATGTTGTTATGCCAAACATTCTAAAGCGAAAATTAATCTTAGGGCTCTTAATAGTGGGGGGGATTGCAAATTGGGAACAAAAGGCTATGGCATTAGAAGGTGTCTACCTTAATCCTGCATTCAGCTATCGAACTGAGGAAAGTACTACGAAATTAGAGTTTGGAGAGACCACTTACAATGGCACCCATACTCTGCTTAATATAGGCCTCGGATATGGTCTAGGAAATGGTCTTCTACTTGGATTAAAGTATTTCAGTGATAAATTGGAAGGTCGCACCGATACTTCTTTTAATAATAATCCTTCAGATCCTGCAATCATACATACCACTGCGATAGGGGGGAGTGTTGGTTTTATGGTCGATGAGCTCAGCTTCTTTGTTAGCATTATGGCAGTTCAAGCCCCAAAAAGAGAGGATGGACCTAATGACATAGAGTATGCGGATGGCAGCGGTACCATGATCGATGGGATTTATTTTGCAGATATGGGCTCTTGGTTTCTTGGACCTCAGTTAACTTGGAGGTCGTTTGATTACAAGTCCTATAAGAATACTGAGGATGATAATGATCCAGTGGCTGACATTTTTATTTCCAGATCTGAGTCGATTATCGAACCCTATATCAGCATCTTAGTATTTTTTTGATAAACTCCCCTGAAACTTTGTTAAAGTTGAATATTATTCTTTCCGATGGACTATCCGAATCGCCATAGTTTGATTAGGAATAGTCCATGAGCAATTTTTGCGCCTATACCAGTTTGGTAGGAAAATTAATATTATTAGTTTTTATCAGCTATGCTTGTAAGGCAGATCGCTTCTTTAATCAAAATCATACAGCAGATACCAATAATAAAGAAACAAAACCAGCAGACATATTGGCAACAAAAGCTGCTATTTGCAGACAAAATGATAAGCTTTGGGACGTGGAAACAAGTACCTGTGTCGATGCGAAGACATACTGCTCCTTGAATGAAGGCAAAGGGTATGTTTATCAAAATGAGCTATGCTTGAGTCCTGAGCAACAGTGTCTCTTAGAAAAAGGTTCTGAATGGATTGAAGGCGTTTGTAAGAGTGCAAGTGTCATTTGTGAGGAGAAAACAGATGGATCAAAATTTATCAATGGTACTTGCTTAAATCCAGAAGAGTTTTGCAAAACTAAGGGGAAGCACTATGTTTGGTCTTCTAAAAACCAAGAGTGTGGATTGCGAGGTTTTTTGAATTATTGCCAAGATCCAAGTGTAAGCGACACTGCATTTGTCACCGTTCTCGAACTAAAAAAAATTGCCCAATCCGGCTTAAATTTGCAACGAACTACAACGTGTTCTGAGGCATATGATTACTTAAAAGAAGTTAAGGAACTGCGTCTTATCCATGATAAAGAAAATGGTAATTCTGTACGTATTGTCGATTTATTTCCCTTGGTTGAATTTCGTCAACTTAAACAAATAGAATTTACCAATCAAGGTATAGCTGATCTTCTACCCCTTTCTTTCCTAAGCGAACTTGAATATCTTGATTTACAGAATAATGAAATCAGCAATCTTGTACCGTTGAATGGACTTTTACGCCTTAAATTTCTTTTTCTTGGTTATAATCGTAGCATACTTAGCATAGGTGGTCTGGAAAACTTAAAGAATCTCGAAGTTCTCGAACTGTATGGTGCAACTATTTCGAACTTAGGCCCTCTTGAACAACTAAAAAAACTGAAGAGGATTTCGTTAAGAGATAATCCAATAAGCAGCGTATACTATCTGCGTCTGCTAGAAAATCTTGATAAAGATAGTGGCTTAGATCTTCTATATACGAATATCGCAAGGTTGCCTCTTAAGGATAGGAATCAACAAAATTGCCCTTCTCAAGGTAATATTTCTGAGGCAGTTAAGAAGTTTTGTCTGACACCACCTTAAAATTTTACTATTTCAATTCGTCGTAAAATAATGTGAATTCTAGTTCCTAATTAATCCACTATCTTAATAAACAAGATCTCGGAATCCGGTACTGCACCCCAAATTCCGGCAATCTGCATTCTTTATACTTTGCGATTCCATGACTGGGATGTTCACATTTTTTATAGGCCTCTACTCCATGATTGGGGTGTCTGCAAGAAACAATCTTAGCAAGCCTGATACAGGTGTGATACCCAAGCTGCCCTTCAATTCTTTGACTGCCTCGCAGTGGCCCATGGTTCACAGGATTCATATCTGAATAGATCCAATCACTGCCAAACTTTTCTTGACACTCTTGGTTCAAAAGCCACAGTTCATCTTTTTTTAAAGGTTTCAAAGATAAGTAGCCTCTTTTTAATAATTTGGGACCCGAGGGAGGAATGAAGCCTGGGCATAGTTTGTTCCGGGCTTTTTGGTACCTTGCAACGCCACAATAGGGCATTTGCCTTTGCAAGTACGAAGCAACTCCGCATTGTCTGTTCCTGCCCAATTTATAAATCGTTGTCAAACATGAATCATGCTGTAGCGGTCTTGGTTCAAGCTGTTTTATTTCCAAATTTCTAGGGATAGGGTTAAATGATAGTTCCATCTTTGGTTCTAAACAAGGTTCAAACTTACTGGCGCATTGAGAAAATAAACGTGATAGATAGCTTAAATTATAGCTAGCTTGACCTTTCCAATCTATTAGCTTGGACTCTATATTTGGTAACTTAAAATTATTGGGAAAAGAACTAATGTAATCTAGGTCGCGCATGGTTTCTAGGTTTTCAGCATAGTAAGATAGAATAGTTTTTAAAACCTCTTGGTTTGGGTTAGGGCTCTGGCTATGAATAAAGGGTGGGTATGAAGAAAAAACAAAGGAATGAGGTTTGAGCTGTTTGCTAAGCATTTCAGATTTTATTTGGTCTAGGATCATTGCCAATTGTTTTTGCTTTGGATTATCTAAGCTGAGTGATTGGCCCTGTTTATAAATATTAATTTTGTTGATGGTTAAATTTCTAAAAGAAAATAAGATCTCGAAAAATTCATGATTTCTAAAAGAATGTTGGTTGAGTGATTCGAACAGAGAGATTAGCTTTTTTTGCTCTTTTCCGGTACTCGATACAAACTCGAAAAGGAGGAAGTATTCGATTCCCATTGAGTATTTACTTAAGTAGGTATTTCCGCATCTTTCCGTGAACTGACTTATTCCATTTTCCTTCAAATATCCTATGTATTTTTCCTTTAATATGGAATCACCAATATTTTTTTCAGTGAAGGTAATCTTGGCTTTTGCCAATATGAAATGGTTAAATCGGTTGAAAGTGAGCGATTTAAAAAAGTCATGCTTTCCCTTGAATAAAGCATGAGGTGAGCCGGGTAGGAGGGCTGTAGGAGGTAGTTCCAATGCTTTGGTAAGTTGACTAAGCTTTTCAATTCTAAATAATTGGAAATTCTTTTTATCGCTAAATTCGAAGGCAATAGGTGAATTCATCTTGACCATGCAATTTTTTTTAAATTTTCCAGCAAGGCTGTCATAACCTGCACCAATTCTGATGGAGTCATAAAGATATTGCTTGCTTCCTTGGCTTTGGGTGTGCAAGGTTTGAGATACACTTATGCTGGGATAAGTCATAAAAAAAATGAATAATATTGAAAAAATAAGGTGAGTCCCCATGTTTGGAAACCTATGTGAGTCAATCATATCAATATGATCTAGCTGTCAGATCCTAGCAAATTCTATTTTAGAGAGAAATGATTTAATTTATCAAAGCCAAAATGTGGCCAATACAAAAAGACCTGAGGAGAGCTTGTATGCTAGTTCTTAATTCTACCGATATGATTGCTCTTGAAAAGCAAGAGTTCAGTGAATTTGGTCAAAAATTAGCAGTTAAATTTATGGAAAGAGTCGGTCGGGCGATTGCCATCCATATAGATCAATATTGTAAGCAAAATGATGGATTTGTAAATTCCACAGTTTATGTACTTGCTGGCAAAGGAAATAATGCAGGAGATGGCTATTGCGCTGCTCAGTGCTTACTTGTCATGGGCTACCGGGTAATTGTTTGGGAAGTGCCTGGCCAACAATCGTTGAGTCCTTTGTGCTCACAAAAAAAAGATAATTTTTTGATTAATGGAGGAAGGGTTGAACTTTATAATGGACAGAAAGAGCTAGTTGAATCAGAGCCTTGTATTTTAATAGATGCTCTATTTGGAACTGGTTTTTCTGGGGTATTGCAAGGATTATACCGTGACTTGGTTATTGCAGCAAACTCCTCAGGGATACCTATTTTTTCAATTGATATCCCTTCTGGGATCAATGGTAATACGGGCTATACAGGAACAGACCAGGATTCCGAACAAGTATGCATTCATGCAGCAAGGACTTACTATTTAGGGTTTCCTAAGATGGGTTACTTCTTAGGAAAAGCTTGGAATCATGTAGGTGTATTACAGGAGATATTATTTGGCTTAAGTGAAAGTGCTCAGATGCATGCTAAGGCTTCAGCTTTTTTGCTAGAAGCAAAATGGGTCAAAAACCAGCTTCCTCCAATTGAGCGCCAAAGGCATAAATATCAAGCAGGTCTTTTACATGTTTGGGCCGGGTCTAAAGGGATGGAAGGAGCAGCAGCTCTAGTATGTCGGTCTGCGTTACGCACTGGATGCGGTTTAGTCAAACTAGCAATCAATCAAAAAGATTATCAGGGCTTCAGTATTCTTGACCTTGAAGTAGTTCGAATGTTGCTCGAGCCAGGACAGGGGGTCTTTAGCAGATCAAATATTGGATTTTTGAGCGAACATTTTAATCAAGGGGATGCCTGTGTGATTGGACCAGGTATTTCCCTTGATATAGATGTCTATGCAGTGCTACCCGAGCTGGTTCCAAATTTAAAAATACCCTTAGTCTTGGATGCAGATGCACTAACTGTTTATGCTGACAAAGCTTTTTCTCTGCCCGAACATACCGTTATGACTCCGCATATTGGGGAGTTAAAACGCCTCCTTAAGGTCGAAAAGAGCTTCGCCCTCAATTTAGATAATCTGCAAGTTTGTCAGGAGTATGTGGATCAACATCAGGTGACCTTACTTGTTAAGGGAGCTCCTACTTTTATTTTTCATCCTAATACTGATGTGAGGATAATGCCCCGGGGTCATCCGGGAATGGCTACTGCTGGTACAGGAGATGTTCTTGCTGGAATGATAGGGGCTTTTTTAGCTCAAGGCTTATGTGTAGCTGCCTACCTTCATGGTGTAAGTGGGGAGTTAGCGGGAGGTGAACTTGGTACTTATAGTTTGATGGCAAGTGATCTTATTGCAAAATTACCCGAAGCTTTTGCTTATCTTCAAAGGTTCTAAACTGAAACAGCTTCCGAAGTTGTGTGAAATTCCACTTCAGGGTGCCGTTCTTGATGAAATTTCAGTCGCCAGTCGTGGTCTAAAAATAGGGTAGGATTGCCATGAATGTCCAAGCAGATGTTGTTTGCTTGTTCTTTTTTCAAAGTCTCCAATTTTGTTGGATCTTCGGCAGTTATCCAACGGGCAGCCGTATAAGGTAGAGGCTTCATATCTACTGTCACCCCATACTCTGCTTTGATTCTGTACTTGACCACATCGATCTGAAGGATACCCACGACCCCTAGGTATTGATCATTTGAAGTGATGGGACGAAAAATCTGCACAGCTCCTTCTTCGGCTAGCTGATCCAGACCCTTGTTGAGTTGTTTAGATTTTAGAGGGTCTTTAAGCTGGACCCGGACAAAGTGCTCAGGTGCAAATACTGGAATTCCAGTGAAGCTTATTGCTTCACCTTCACTCAAAGTGTCGCCTATTTTGAAGACTCCTGGGTCATGAATCCCTACAATATCGCCAGCGTAAGCCTCATCCACAAGACTACGATCTTGGGCCATGAATTGGGTTGGGCGACCTAGGCGCATGGAACGTTTATGCCTGACGTGATGCGCCTTCATTCCTCTTTCAAACCTCCCCGAGCAGATACGCATAAATGCGACCCGATCACGGTGTGAGGGATCCATATTAGCTTGGATTTTGAAAATAAAGCTGGTGAATTTTTTTTCAGTAGGGTCTACGGCTCTTTGTACAGCTTTACGTGGTAGTGGCATTGGTGCTAGGCTGACTAAATAGTCAAGTAAAGTTTGCACCCCAAAATTGTTAAGTGCACTGCCAAAGAATACGGGGGCAATCTCACCCTTTAAGTAGTTCTCTTGCTTAAAGTGGTCGCCAGCACCATCGAGTAGTTCAATCTCTGTTCTTAATTCCTCAGCTAGCTCGGTTCCAATTTCTTTTTCCAGCTCTACTGAGCCCAGAGATAAACCTGTTAGAGGGACAACTCGTGAGGCCCTATCGGAGTTTTTTTCATACAGAATAAGTTCTTTGGTTTCTCGATGATAAACCCCCCTAAAGAGCCCGCCTCTGCCTATAGGCCAAGTGACAGGGTAAGTTGCAATACCTAAAACTTGCTCGATTTCCTCAAGAAGTTCGAAAGGATCTCGTCCCTCTCGGTCCATTTTGTTGATAAAGGTCATGACCGGGGTTTTACGCATATGGCAGACATGAAAGAGCTTTTTAGTCTGGGTTTCCACACCGTTGGCACAGTCGATTAGCATAAGAGCACTGTCGACAGCGGTTAAGGTTCGGTAAGTATCTTCGGAAAAGTCTTCATGACCGGGAGTGTCGATCAAATTGATTTCATGATCTTTATAGGGAAATTTCATCACCGAGCTTGTGACAGAAATACCCCTTTGCTTTTCAAGTTCCATCCAGTCTGAAGTCGCAAACTTCTTTGATCGTTTTGCTTTTACAGTTCCTGCTAACTGAATTGCTCCGCCATATAGGAGTAGCTTTTCGGTAATAGTTGTTTTACCTGCATCTGGGTGAGAGATGATGGCAAAGGTTCGGCGACGTTTGATTTCCTTATCAAGATTCACTGCGCTCTGTCCCTTAAAGGTTTGCTTTCAAGAATGGAAGGATTCCGTTATTTCAACTAGTGTGAGTTTTAAAGGAGGGCTTTAGTTAAGTCAAGCTCTCTCAAACTCTTTGCAGCTCGGTAAAAACCTTCTCTAACAATGGGGATGCCAATGGATAAACTTGGTTTTATTGAATTGTTACTCGAAAGTCATGCGCTAAAATTTGGCGACTTTACCACTAAATCTGGGCGTCAATCCCCTTACTTTGTGAATGTGGGCTCAATTGCTACAGGTAAAAACCTTGGAAAACTTGCAGACTACTATTTTGAAGCTTACGAGCAATATGTGCCGGCTGACATCGATCATATTTATGGTCCGGCCTATAAAGGAATCTCTTTGAGCGTTCTTTTGGCTGAAAGAGTTTATGTTCGGCTCGGAAGGGATTTAAAAGTTAGCTATAATCGAAAAGAAGTTAAAGGCCATGGTGAAGGGGGACAATTCATAGGAGCAAACCTAGAGCCTGGGGCGGAAGTCTATATTATTGAGGATATTCTGACTGGTGGCACCAGTATTCGCGAATCCATTAACTTTCTCAAACTTAGTGGGGTTAAGGTTAGAGGGGCACTTGTGGGTATAGATCGCATGGAAAAGGGAGTCAATGGTGATGTATTAGCTAAAGATGAGATTGAACAAGAGTTTGGTTTTCCAGTCCACGCCATCATCAATGTTGCTGAGATTGTCGAGAGTTTGAAGGAAAAAGAGGTTTTGGGGCGAGTTTGGTTAAATCAGGAACGCCTTACTGCAATGCATAAATACCTATCTCATTATGGATCTCAGAGCTTTCTCTAGTCTCCGTGTTTAAGGGATTTCTCCATTCGTAAATGCTCAGACGAAATGACACAGATTATAAAGACTCACCTTTTAAGGGCTTTCCTACATAACTTGGTGTTAAGCGAGATACTGCAAACTTCCATATTTTTTTAAGAATTAGGATAAGGTCTGCATGAATCAAATATAAAGCTGGAATAAAAAGTAAGATAAGAATGCTTGAAAACAATAAGCCATATCCGAGGGCCATTGCTGCAGGTTTTAAAAAGGCGTCTTCACCACCAATTCCATATGCTAAGGGTAGTAGACCAAGAATTGTAGTGATACTTGTAAGCCAAACAGCACGAAATCTCAGTTTCCCACCCCTTACAGTGGCAGCAAAGGGAGATAATCCAGCTTTTAAACCCTTATTAATAAAGTCGACCAGGATGATAGAGTCATTAACAACTACACCTGACAGGCCAATGATACCTACCATTGCCAAAAAGCTAAAAGGAAGATTATGAGCATAAAAAGCTGCTACTACGCCTACCAAACCGAACGGAATAGCTGCCATTACAACAAAGGGTTGACTAAGGCTATGGAACTGAGCAGCAAGGATCAAAAAAATCACCAATAATGCCATTAAAAAAGATTTGCTTAAGCTTTCTAAACTTTTAGTAGTATCTTCGTACTCTCCTCCTTGCTCAATATTGAGTCCGTGGTACTCAGTTCTAATCTTTTGAACTGTAGATGCCAACTGTGCTCCAACTTCAGTGGCTGTAGTAACACTTTCATCAATATTTGCCGCTAAAGTAATAATCCGTGAGCTATTTCTGTGCCGAATGTTGCTTAAGCTTGTCTTTTTTTCAAATTCTGCAATGGTGCTCATTGGGACAAGCATTCCCAGTCTATTGAGGATCAGGGATTCAAAAATTGGGGCTAGTTCATTACGGCTAGCTTTATTGTATCTGACTCTAATAGGGATTTTTTTATCGACTTCTTGGATATGGGTAGCCACTTGACCTGCAAGTAAAGTGCGAAGGTGTAATGCAACTTCTTTGGTAGAAAGGTAGGCTCTTTTTGCTTTTTTTTCATCAATATGGACCTGTAGTTCTTGTTTTCCTGGAAGAAAATCGCTACTGATATCGTCTATGCCTTCTATCTTAGCGAGCAGTTTACTTATCTTGTTGGCAGCTTCTTGCATTTTATCCAGATCGTGTCCTTGAATTCGAATTGCTACTGGTTTTCCCATTGGTGGTCCTAGCTTTTGACGAACAAATAATAGCTTCTTGAGACCATGTTCCTTTGCCAGTGGCTCAGCTTTTTTTCGCAGTGAGTTAACGATGGAGTCTGCAGAACGGTTTCTTTCGCTTTCCGGGCTTAAATAAACCCCTATCTGACCGAGATGACTAGCCTGCGCTTTGAACGGATCTATAGGGTCACTTTGTTGGAGGCCAATGTAAGTGACAAAATTCATTAGTTCGTTAGGGTGTAAGGTTTCCTTGAGCAGGTCCTCAAAAACACTCATTTTTTCGTCTGTTGCTTGGAGGGAACTCCCAGATTCTAACTCTCCGCGAATAAAAAAGTATTCGATCCCATCGTTAGGGAACAAGATCGTACGCATTTGGTTTTGTTTGAACCAATAGCTGAATATGAGTATCGTTATAAGTGAAAAAACAAATCCGTAACGCCATTTAAGTATTTTCTTCAATACATTAACATATGCTTGGTTTAGAAATTGGATAAAACGATGTGCAAGTTTGCTTGAACCTTTCTTCTGTTTTCTTGGAAACAATCGTAAGGCATCATAAGCATGGCTTGGTAAAATAAACAATGCTTCGATTAAGCTAATGACCAATGCAATGATAACAACTTTAGGTAAAGACTCTATAAACTTTCCAAATATCCCTTCCACCATCAGTAGGGGAGAAAAAGCAGAAATGCTTGTCAATATAGTGCATGTGACTGGGACTATTACTTCCTTAGTGCCTTGAATAGTTGCATCCCATGGACTTTTACCCTCTTCGTAATGCCTCCAGATATTTTCTGCTACGATAATGGCATCATCTACAAGCATGCCAAGGACAATGACGAGGGCAAATAAGGTAAGTAGGTTGATTGACATTCCTAGTAGACCCATAGTTGCAATTGCACCGAGAATTGCTACAGGCATACCCATAGCTGCGACAAGAGCTATACCCTTTGAAAGAAAAAGTAATAGGCAAATGATTACTAATCCGATTCCTATTATTCCATTATCTAAGAGCACTCCTAAGCGTTTTTTTACGAATAGACTGGTATCGTTTACAAATGCAATGCTTAATTGCTCCCTTCCGGGTAAGGAATGATATTCTTCAACTATTTTTTTTATATCCGCTACCAGATTAATGCTGTCTCCATTTGCTTTTTTCCTAATTATCAGATTGATTGATGGCTTGCCATTAGTTTTGAACTTGAGGTTGGATTCTTCGAATGCAGCTGTGGTCCTGCCTAGATCACTGATTCTTATTTCCGTGTTGGACGAGTTAGTTCTCACTATAAGTTGATCTATTTCTTCTTTATTATGAATTTCGCCTACAGTTCTTATCATTAAATCCCCGTCTGGGGAGTTGAAGATGCCGCCAGGAAAGTTCAAGTTTCTCTCTGCTAGGCTCGCTATAATTTGTGGCATTCCTACATGATATTGCTTGAGTTTTTTTGGGTCTATCTCCACCCAATACTCTTTGTTTTTAAGTCCATAATTAAGGGGGGGGTGAGCATCTGGCAGTCGTTTAATTTTGTTCACCAAGTCATCGGCAAACTCTTGAAGCCTAGATTCTTTTAGATTCCCTGATAAAGCAAGTTCGATTACCGGAAGTTCACCACTGTCAACTTCTTTGACAAGCGGATTAGCTGGGAGGTCTGTAGGCAGTTGCACCCTATCAACTGATCTTTGGATATTGTTAATTACCCCACTTTTAATCCGATCACTTATTTCTGGGTCGAGTTTGACTACAATCAGACTTAAAGATTCAACACTAAAAGAGTAGTGTTCTGATAAATGATCAATCGTTTCTATTTCTTGTTCTATGGGAGTTGTGATTGAAAACTCTACCTGTTTAGGGCTAGCACCGGGGTATTTGGTTTGGATGGTGATGATGTCAAATTCTACGTTTGGAAAAGCCTCCCTATTAATATGGATAGCAGTAAAAATACCCGTAGCTATTATTCCCAAAGCTAGCAAATTTAATAGCAAGGCATTGCGGAGACAAAATCCGACAATTTTCATTTGAATCCCTGAAGATCAATAATGGATCAAAAACTCTATCCACATATTTATTGATTTAAATAGTAAAAATCAAGGTAAGTTTAAACAGAGGGAATAGGGGTTTATGAAGAAAACTTTAGCCGTAGCCCAAAAACTAGTTCGAAGCAGTTAAAATGGACATTATCCAGCTTAATGGTGTTTGAATTGGATTCAATCTCATCAACACTGATCAGGTAATGAGAAACCTTTAACCCTGTCCTGAATGAAAGCTGTTTACTAGCTATGAAATCAATTAGAAATTGTCCTGCTATAGCTTGTACTGGGGATTGTGAACTAGACTCATACTTAATTTCAGATCGAGTTTCTTGATACGATGACATACCCATACCTATTCCTAGAGCAGGACCTGCGTACAAACCAGGGCTTATTCTGTAAGCATATGCAAATCTAAACATTCCACCCACTGGGATGATAGCTTCCTTGTTTGCTGAATTGAGTGCTTTAGAAAAAATTTCAAATGATGGTTCTAATCTTGTCCATAAGTTGCTGGCCTGCATAAAGCCGATATTTAAGCCGAAGCTATATGAAGGTTTAGGGCTTCCCCCATCAGTGGGTTTGCTTTGACCAAACTCTGCAAAAGGTTCTAAGTAAAAGCCCTTCTCGGGCTTGGCAACGATTGTTTGGGCATCAATATGTTCTGTAGGGTCACTAGCAAATGCAATAGTATTTAGATTAATTAGAATTAATGCAGACAAGAGAAAGAATTTCATTGGATTTCCATAGTTTTAACGTTATTAAAATAAATTATGCCTATTTTGATCATTCCACAGCATTTTAGCCCTTTTTAGTACTTCCTTCCTATCATTTTTGTTAGTATTTTCAAATACCTCTCTGAGGATTTTATTTGCATCGGCACTCTTGCGACCAACTCGAAAATAATAACGAGCTAGTTCGTATTTTGCGACTAAATTATTTGGATTTTTGTCGGTCAAATCTTTCAGAATCGACATGGCATCTTGGGACTTACCTAAGCGCATAAGAGAAATTGCATTACCTGTTTCTGCCACTTGGCAGTTGTTGCACCGCTTGGACATATGTCTAAACACTTTGCCTGCCTTAGTAGAATTGCCAAGTGATAAATAGGTATAACCTAAATTCAGTCCTGCCGCTACTTCATCTTGATTTGATTCCATGGCTTTTAGGAATAAAGAGATTGCGAGACGATAGTCATGGAGGACATTGGCATTTTTAATGGTAATAAGGCCTTTTATATTTAAGGCAATCGCATCACTTTCGTTTAGTGATAAAAGCAGATCAGTATAGTAAGTTGCTAATTTCGAAAATCCAAGTTGGTATACTGCTATTGAAAGATAGCTTAATGCTAGCTCATCATAAGGGTGTTTTTCCAAATATCTGAGGCTATTAGTTTTTACAAGCTTCCAGTTAGATTTTTTTAGTAGATGATGCTGTTGTTTTAAAAAAACCTCTTGGGCAGGTTTGAGTGGCTCTTTAGAAAATCTGTTTTCAATAAAAAAACTATAGTTATTTTTACTTACTTTGTATTGAGTATTAGGTTCGACGTTTCTTGAATGTATACAAGCACTCAAAGATGATATTAAGATTAAATTTAAAATTGCTGGCAGTGGTTTTAACATGCCTATCCTTTAAATTGGGGTTTATTCGCATATTCAATGAGCTGGATATAGCCAATACCAGTGTAAGGATCATTATCGAAGTTCCATTCTTTCATAGTTTCCCACAATATCTTTTGAGCTACTTTAGGTTCTGTGATATTGCGAGACAGATACCTCGACATTCTTTTTTTTAATTTCATCTCTAACTCAGAATAAGTATTAAGTAGATGACGATGATCTGACAATGCTAAGAATGATTTCATTTCAGTTGTAAGAAAAAGAAGTTCTTTGAAACTTTGTGCACAAGATGAAACACTTTTTCTATTGCAGATGCCCATGAAAGTTTGTCGAATATTTTCATACTGTTCAATTGCTTCGTCGCTTTTTATTTTTCGTGACCGGAGTTTCTTAACTAAAGAGTCGGAAATTATTTTAATTTGCGCAAACCAGACATAGTTAATAGTATCTTTGACCATAGGATTATTTTTACCTAAATTGATGATTTCTGACTCGATCTCACGTAATTTTTTGGAATCAAGATTTTTGCTTGCTGTTTTTGCGTGATGCTTTTGAGAAATTATTTTCTCTTTTAATCTATCATAAGCATTAAGTTGATTTATGGTTTTGCTAATTTTGTGACTGCTTTCTGCGCAATAATTCTTGGGGAGAGTTTCGCATAATTTAACTATTAGTTCGAATTGTTTTTGAGTTTTGATGTCTTCTGGGTAGTAGTCAATATATTTTTTCGCATATTTAAATGTTTCTTTGATCTTTCCCATACCTTTCAGTAACTCAATTAAACTTAGGATTTTTTTTTCAAAATCTGCATGATCCCTTCCTAATTCAAGATATTTTTCAAGGTAAAATTTCAAAGGTTTGTACTTTTGCAGTAATTTTGAAGTTTTGATCATATATGCTAGATAGTCTTGATAGTTTAAAGATTTTCTAAAATTATGTATTAGATTTTCAAAGGCTTGTTCGGCTTTTAATAACTCCATATTTGTAAGAGCTTTTTTACCAATTTCATACGTTGCCTTTTCTTCATATTTTTTAACTGGAATCTTTTTTTCGAGATATTCAGGTGCTAATTTATGTTCCTTTATGAAGACCAAAAACTCTGAAATTAGATTCCAAGATTGCAGTTCGTGTAATCGTTTTAGAAGTGCTCCACCAACTGCATTTGTAAATTTAATCTTTGGATTTTGATTCCAATATGGTTTCCAAAGCTCATATGCTTGGTTTGCCCTCTTGTTTATTAGATACAGCATACCAAGGTTTATAGCTTTATCCCATGAACGTGGTGCTTTGTATTCAGCGATGCTTAATAGTTCAAGGTGAAGATGTTCGAATTTTTGGTGTTCGCGCTTGGGTTTTTCTTTCAAGTTTGTCCATGGTTTTTCAAGTGACCATTTGTAATTTAGTGCGTAGTTTCTAATTGCCTCCTCCAGATCAAGGATCCTTTGACTACTTTTTTTAGTGTTTTTTGATAAATTATAATAGGCTTTCCAGGCCTTTTCATAGTCTTGCATGCGATGTAGTATTTTTGCCTCTAGAATCGAAATTTTACGGCTATTGTCACTGTTACTGCTATGAGCTAAAAAATTGTTGACGATGCTTTCTAAATTAGGAATAGAATTGTGTTTGCGATAGACTGTTGTAAGGTAGGTTTGCGTTATCATAAATAGATCGGATCTTAGTTGCATTCTAAATTGAGTATGCCTGACCAATTTGAGTGCTTTAGCATAAACCCCCTGATAAAATATAATGTTTTGTTTGTCCAAATAGATTAATTTAGCAAGCTTTAAAATTCTTTTTTGAATTAGTATTTGTGTTGATTCCTTGCTGGTTTTATCGGCAATATGGTCGTAAATTTCATAAGCTTCTTGATGTTCTTTTTTGTGCCAGTGTTTCAATGCCACCCGTTCTCTTGTAGCCAGAAAGGGAGTAAGGTCTCTGTAGCAAGAGGTGTTGATGGGGAGCTTATCCCAACTTCCGACAAAATCCTTGGCTTTTGCCCAAATACTGAGGATAGAAGCCAAAACTTGGCTATTTTGTGTATCTGAAAAAGAATTACAAAGGTTTGCAATTATCTTGATGTGCCTATGGTACGTAGGCTTAAAACTTCCTATCTTCTTTCCATCAAAGCCGTAACCCAGTTTTAGTCTAGCAAGATAAAGTTGGGAAAGAGTGTTAGCTTCCTTGCTCATATAAGGGCTTATGTGGTTGAGACCTTGCATTGCGGTGGTGCTTTCTGGACCCTCTTTATAGAGGTCTACAAGGTATGAGCCAAATAAAATAAGTCGTTTCCTCTGATCTGATAAAATATGGATGGGGTGAGGTTCTAATGATTTTACAGCTTTTTCACGCAGACTAGGGATTTGAAAATCTACTAGGTATTTTTGAAAAGCATGTAATGATCTTTCTTCAGGCTCTAATTTGTGAGCTAATAAGCTACTAAGTAAAAAAGAAAGTTCTCTCCTTATTTTAGTACTTAGCTCAGCTATCTTATAGCCACTAATTTCTCTAAAATTGTTTTCGTAGTAGTTTCTAACCAGTACATGATTGAAGTGTTTTAAAAAGTTAATAGATTTCCTAAGATAAGCCTTTGGATTTTTCGCTTGTCCTTCGCTTTTTTTAGTAGTGTCCTGCCATTTTTCAAGAGACCGTTCTAATGATTTTTTATCGAAAATAGTATGCTTCATTTCAGGGTCCAGGAAAACCAAATCTAGCATTGGAAGAGGGGACATATTTTCGTTCCAGCTCAAAATAGGATTTTGGATTTCTGCATGTCCTTTTGCCAAGAAAGAGAAAAAATATGCAATACCGAGCATCATCAATAACTTGTTGTTCATAATCTGATCCGCTGAGAGTCATTTTATTTTTACTGTCATTTTAATGCTTTTCATTGCTATTGCGAAGCTTGCTTATAACCTAGCTCGAACTTAAGGTAAGTTTCCCATGTGATAGACATTGGTTATGCGAAAACTCATCTCTCCAAACTAGGAAATAAAGTTGCCACCCAGCTTTATGAGGTCTTCATTTTAAAGTGAGGTAACAGAAACCCTTGTAAAGAGGAATAAGAAGCCTCTTCCTCAGAGTTTCAGCATGTTTTCTTAAATTGACCTTGCTGCAGTATTCTCTTTTAGCTGAATTTTTATGGCGGACTTGAAAAGTGAGTGCTTAAACTTGCAATTTCACCCAAACTTTTAGATAAAGCTTGTTCGTCTGCTAGCTTTGCACAACAATAAGGTCCCAAGATTTATAGAGGTAATAAGAAAGGTAAAACATCACGATGGATAAGGCTAAGATAGTTAAGTATTTAGAATTCTTGCCATTTATATGCTTTGCAGCTGTAGGATTTAAGCTCCTAGACCTATATACCGGAACCATATTTGTGATGGCAAGTAGTGTCTTGTTTGTTTCGGTTGCTAAAGCTTTGGGGCAGCCAGTCACTAAGTTTCAACTTGGGACCTCAATAGCACTTATATTTTTTAGTTCACTCACTCTACTTTTTAGAGATGAAATGTTCATCAAGCTAAAAACTACGGTTTTTAACTTCATCGTAGCCAGTATATTTGCTTTGAGTCATGTGTTGGGAGAAAAAACAATCATCGAGAGGTTAATTGGAAGCCGGATAAAAGCTCCAAAGCAGATGCTTAGGAACCTAAATGGTGCAGCTGTATTCTACTTTGTTGGGATTGCATGTTTGAACCTGTGGGTTACTTATAATTTGAGTAGTGAAGATTGGGCAAAATTCAAAGTATTCGGAATTTTCCTTATCAATACTGTATGCTTTGGTGGAGGGCTTTACTACCTTAAAGATTATTTAAAGGAATTTCTTGACCAAATGGAAAAGAAGTAAGACTTCCCATATGGATTCCTTTTAAAATTTAAGATCCTAATTTTAAGCGATTACATTGTATAAATTAAGTTAATATAAATAAGAATTACATCCTTCCGAATATCTCTCATGAAAACCGATGGTATATAGGAGGTTGCAATGCAGGTTGGAAAGATTGTGGACACCCCAAATGTCTATAGTGCTTATGCGCGGGTGAGGGATGAGCATGGTGGTGAGCATACAGTGCATGGAAGTGAAGTAGACATAGAGGCAGAGGATGGGGATGAGTTCGCCTATCAGGTAGATATATGGCAGAATACTCATGGTAATGTCTCCACCTTAAGATCTGGAGTATATGGCCCTGAAGATTAAGGAATATTTATGGTTTTGACCATCGATCATCTGAGCAAGCGTTTTGGAGATGTCACAGCAGTCGACAATATCTCAGTCAACATAGAGAGGGGGCAAGTATTTGGAATTCTTGGGCCTAATGGTAGTGGCAAGTCCACTACTTTAGGAATGCTTCTGGGAGTTATAAGACCTGATAACGGTAACTATAGTTGGTTTGGGGAAGGACAGTTTGGAAGAAATCGGCGACGTTTAGGTGCTCTACTTGAGAATCCAAATTTCTGTCCTTGGCTATCGGGCCAGCAAAACTTAAGAGTCACTGGATACATTAGAAGGCTTCCCCATTTAGAACAAGCTGTGCAGTCGTCTTTGCAGAAAGTTGGCCTTTGGGCTGACCGCTTTAAACCGTTTTCTAGTTACTCTTTGGGGATGAAGCAACGTCTAGCAATTGCAGCAACCTTATTAGGTAGCCCTGAAGTCCTCGTGCTTGATGAACCAACTAATGGAATTGATGCGGAAGGTATCATCGAGATCAGGGAGACTATCAAAGAGCTTGCGAGTGAGGATAAGACGATTATACTGGCAAGCCATATTCTCGACGAAGTAGAGAAAGTATGCACCCATGTAAGTATCATGAAGCAAGGCAGCATTTTACAGTCAGGAGCTATTTCGGATGTGCTCACTGTTGAGGACACCATTGAGGTAGCTGCGAGTGATTTAGAGCAACTAAGTGAAGAATTAAAAAGTTGTGACTTGGTTCGGGATTTCGAAACTAAAAAAGATCTCTGTCTTGTGCATTTGAAAGAAGACCGGAAATTATCAGAACTTAACCGGTTTTTAGTGGAAAAAGGGCTGGGTATAAACCACCTTGTCCAAAAGAAGAAGAGTTTAGAGACTCACTTTCTCGAATTATTAGGAAACCAAAAATGAAAGACTTGTTTTTAGTCCCCTTTAGTAAATTAGTCGGTTACCGTACGTTTTGGATTTTTTTGATAATTATATTAGGAGTAACTTTCGCTATTGCTGGGATTGCATCGAAGTTTACTGAATTGACTGTTTCAGGTAACGAGCTTCCTATTGTTGGTTTATTTACTTTTCCGCAAGTTTGGGGAAATGCCAGTTGGTTTATGAAGTTTGGTAACTATTTTTTAGGGTTTTTAGTTATTCTTCTTGCTACCAGTGATGATGAAAATAAGCTGCTAAAACAACATATCATTGATGGGTGGGATCGAGAGCAGGTACTTGCTAGCTATCTATTAGTTTGTGGATCTTTTGCTTTCATTTCGCTTAGTGTTTCTATCTTTATATCTCTTGCCTTTGGTCTCAAGGGAGAAGGACCTTATTTCACTGCAGAAGCAATGCAGGGTCTGCTTTACTTCTTAATTCAATGTTTTATCGTATTCGAGTTTGCACTAGTACTTTCTTTGTTGCTAAGAAAAGCTGTCCCTGCAATCTTAACATTTATAGGTTGGCAATTGATTTTAGAGCCTCTTTTAGGTTGGATTCTTGATGAAAATGTATTTGATGGAATATCAGAGTACTTGCCTTTTAGGGTCGTGGGGAAGTTACTTGCAGATCCATTTATACCAAGTCTTTCGAACGTCCTTGGTGATGCCGCAGTAGTGCCGATTAATATAGTACTGATTGCGGGGAGCTATATGGCAATTTTCGCTGGTATTGCGTGGTTGAAATTACGGTTTACTGACTACTGAATAGGTTGGCTAGGTCCAACTTAGCTGTTTTGCAAGTTTGAGGCCACTCACGCTTTAGCACTGCTAATAAAAGCTGGTCACACCATTGATCCCGATGCAAGAGGTTTTCTCGGAAAAATGCCTCTTGTTGCATTCCTATTTTTTTCAAGAATTCAATAAATTTGATATTCCTTGCATCGGATAGTGCTTTGATCTTATTTTTACCCTGCCGGTGGAACAGAAAATTAAATATTCCCTTGGAAGCTTCGCATGCAAGCCCCAGATTTTGGAACCGGTGAGCAATGGCAATCGAAAACTCCACTTGACTTGTGTCTATTGGGTCGGTCCTCAGGCTTAATTCCCCGATAAGTTGGCCAGTTTTCATAAGTTCGATACCTAAGCAGCTTTTTTTTCCTGGTGTATCAGGGTGCAGGTAATAATATTTGTTAATCATGGTGATGCCATCAGTTTGTGTAAGAGGCTGGTCCCAACTTGTATATCTTGCCAATTCGATATCATTTCGATAGCTTAGAATTTCTGCTAAATCTTGGTTGTTAAAGCGTCTAACTTTTAGTCTTTTGGTATAAATTTCTGAGAAATTCATGAAGGAGTTCACTGTGATTCCTGCTCTTAATTTTAACTCAAGCACCCTGGCTTTTTATAGTTCTTAAAGATTTGAGTATCTTTCTACTTTTAGAAGTCCAGAGTTTTCGGAAAGCTTTCTTTTTCGTGTTGAGTTTTTCTATGGGGATGTGCAGAAATTCATAGATTTCTTTGCTTAGTGGGTATTTGGCTTTACTGAGTTGCAAAAGCGGTGCGAGTTCAGCATCATATATATTTAACTTAAATACCACATGCCTTTCACCATTTGCTAGTTTTAAGGCTTTAAACTCAATGGTGCTCTCATTTTGTTTATAGGCATTTAAAAAACTATGATAAAGAGTCTGGGTTGGGTCCTCTTCCCGAAGTTCTCTTAGAGTTGCTTGTAATGCGGTTTCATTTCGGTCTATCCTGCCTCCAGGAAATTCCCAGCATTCGTCCTTTGATTTTCTTCCACGTGCGCGCTTTTTAGCTACTAGATATCTTAGCTCGCCTTCGGCCAATTTCACCTGGAAGATAACTTTACCGGTCTCAGGCTTCCATTTGTCAATCGATTCATTCATTGCTGGGGTGTAAGGAGTCCATGAATCAATAATCCCTAATTTTGAAGCCAGTTTTATCTGATCAGATTCACTGAGGGTTGTCTTTATCGCATCTTTTGCAAGACCAACTGGCTGATACCAGCTGTTTGCCACAAAAGCTACTAGAATACCTAAGCAAGTGAGGCTGATACATGAAATTATAATAAGTTTACTTTTTATCATATAAATCTATAAGTCAGAATGGGTTACTTATATTAAAGCAATAATCTTGCTCAAAGTATAAAAATAGTCAAGAGAAGAGGTGAATTTGTGGAATCTTCAAAACTTATGGGCTTATTTCCAAAGCTTAATGTTAGGATTCTCTAGCTCAGTCACGCTATAATAATGGTTATCAATATGACATAAGCTCATAGAGCTTTTGAACCAATAAGGATTTGAAAAAAGGATGGTATGAAGAGTTCATTGTCAAGTCAGATAAAAATCTCCATGCTATTGACTTTTATTGTATTGGCCCTCAGTTCGATCGCTACGGACGCATTTGCTCGCATTGGAGCAGATGAGGGAAACAGTATGGTAGCATCATTGGTCATTATTTTTGTGCTTTTTCCATTATCTCTGGGTTTTTTATCAGCATATTATTTTCTTGGTCAGTCAGCCCATAAGCTTTTAGGCAAGGTTAATTTTATAATCGCAAATATCATTCTTTATATCTATTTTAGGTGGTTGGAGGGGCCTACCTCTCCGCTGAGTACTAAGTTATTAATACTCCCATTTGTTCAATTTATGTTGTTTTTTATCAACTACCCAAAGCAATGGGTTATTGGATTTGGTCCGCTAAAAATTAAACATAAGACTGTTGGTGCATTACTTGTTCTTTTTCATCTTGTCTTGGGAAATTACTACTACCGCGACTTTTACTTGTATCACAGCGCCCGGCGTGGTTTTGTTATTCCTACAAAGGTTTTATTGAGCTTGAAAGCAAATGCAAAAAAACCAGGATTTCTTTATGCCGCTGCCTACCATGGTCATTCCGATGTGGCAAAAATTTTAATGAAGGCTGGTGCTGATCCAGAACAATTGCATGGCTTAGACCTTAAGCTTTATAAGTTTTTAGCAGATATTAGAGCATTAAGGTGGAAGCAAGCGAAGGCATACCTCGATGCCGGAGGATCAGTTGATGTGCGAAACCATAATGGTGAAACAGCACTGTTAGCATTGGCAGGTATAAAATCCCGAGCAAGAAAAGAGGTGAAGATTGCTCGCTCTCTATTGTACATGGGAGCAAATCCTAATATTTTTGATGCTCATAAAGATACCCCTCTTATTAGAGCTGTAGAATTAGGGCATGCCGAGTTGGTTTCCTTGCTGCTAGATCATGATGCAATCAAGGATCTTAGAGGTTCTGGCTTTGGAAATTTAACCGCGTTTGAAAGGGTTGTGCAAAAAAATCGCGGACGTCGAGATGATATTTTAATTTTTAATGCTTTTCTAGAAGATGGAATCGACATTGATCAGCTTGATAAGAGAGGCTTCACCTTATTGATGCAGGCTGTTTTAGCTAAAAACCCTGATTTTATTGATATTTTAATAGATCAGGGGGTTTCTTTGAATGCAGTGGAGCCCAATAAAGGGCGCACAGCCCTTTTTATGGTTGTTGGCAACCTCGGTGCGCCCCATCCTACCGATGTGCATATATTGAAATTGCTACTGGAAAGCGGGGCGGATCCGGATATACCAGACAAGCATGGTAAATCTGTCAGAGATGTGTTCCGAGCCTTAGACCGAAAAGAATTAATTAAGGTACTTGACGATGATGAGATAAGGCCTCGCTAGATAGAGATCTCTTTGATTTTTAGTGCTGCCTTAGTCATATTAGGCCACCGCTTCAGAACTTTTTTGTAACTAGCCACCGCTTCATGCTTTCTTGCGGTAAGTTCGTAGGTAAATCCTAAATAGAATAGGGCATTGTATACCCATGAATAGGGATTTTTTATTTGAAATTTACTTTCGATTTTTGATGAGCGTTTGAATAATCGCAGAGTATTGTGAAATTTTCGCTGTTGAAGCCTTACATAGCCACTTAGAAATAAGGAACTATAGTCTACTTCTTTCTGTAGTCTCTTGTAGCTTTTATGAGATTTAAGCTCATTTATGAGTCTTATCTGTTCGATTGCTTGCTGCATGTCTCGTTTGTGGGCAAAAGCCATTCCTTTAGCTATGTAAACCAGTGTCTTTCCGAAGGCACCAAGTTCAGAGGGAAAGTTGAAATTGACAATGTCATTCCATTTTTCCTTGTGAGCTAGGATTTGCACCTGAACTCCCACTAATAAATCTCTGTAGTATGCAGAGTCTGAAGACAAGGATTTAAGTAGGCTCACTGCAGGTTCAAATTTTCTCAGATATAATAAATTTAAAATGGTTTCCTTTTGATCAATTTCTTTTTTGATTTGACTTGCAGCTTTGAGTTCAGAATGGAAACCCAAGCTGCATATAAAAATCATAATATGGAGATAACGAAGGTACATAATTTCCTCGCTTGGGGAACAAAAGCTATGCCTTGTATTTTAAAAACCTTGATCTTCCTCGTCAAATGAGGTGAGGCTGTTAGAGGTGGTAAATCTGAATAAATAGGAATTCTATACATTAAAAAACAATTTAATATTAAATGGATATATTAAAAATACTATGCTGACTAAAGTTTTTTGGAAAGTTTTCTAAACTTTTGGCCTTGAAGACCCGAAAATAGCCAGTGCATAGAAGGTCAAATGAAATGGGATCATGAATAAGACTTATGACTGAGTCTAGATGCTTAGTTTGATTCAGTTTAAAGGCAGTTTAAGAGTGTGAATTATCTAATCAACATGGGGAATGTTATGTTAGTAAAGCTTTTAGTGGTATTGAGTCTGACAGCAGGCATGATACAGTGTAAAACCAGCAAAGTAAAAAGCCCACAGAGGCCAGCAGGAAATGGTGCTGATGCTCAAGGGCAGTCATTCGAAATGCCAAAATTCTTGCTAACACAAAATTCAAATAGTGGAGCAAATTTAAATGTTAAGCAAGGGAGTGTGGAGGTAGATCCTTACGTAGTGGGAGATACTAACATGATCGTGGTTAAGTTTGCACCTGAGAAGCCTGCAGATGCTCACTATGGAATGGTCAGGTTCTGCTTTGATATCACTCAGCCACAAGAGCAATGCTTCCCTGAACTTTCTTCCCCTCTTTTTTTAGCGGATTTTACACCTCCTAAGGATTACAACAATAAAATCGTAAACGGCGCGATGTCAGTGCAGGTTCGTGTTTGTAATGGTTCCGCTAGCGATAAATCTAGTTGTGGGAATTGGAGTGACCGGGTCAATTTCTCTATATCTACACCAAACCCAGTTAGCTCAGATCAAAAATCGTTACTTGATCAGCGGGCTGCAAATAAACAACAGCTAAAAAATTTCGTAAAAGATCATCTTGCAGCCCCTGCAGCGAAATTTAAAGCAGCTTTTGAGAAAAAATATGAATATCCCAGCACCAATAACTACCGCAATGCGAGTAAAGAAGAGCAGGTGCTTTACACCACAGCTCACAACGTTGAACGAGCACCTTGGGCAATGTCTGCTGTTTATTCTTCTGCTATCTTAGAAACTATGGCGGACACTGCTGCTCAGGAATCAACGGGTGCTGGCTTAGCACTTACTGATGAAGGAAAAAAAGAAAGAGAACTAGGTGAGAAGACAGATATTACTAACGCTTTGAGATGTGACGCTGCCGGCTATATTTGGGTCAACAAAGAAAGAGCTTGTTACCAGCCCAAAAAAGAAGAGGACAAGTATTCAGAAGTCAAAATTCACAAGCGCTGGACTAATGCAACTGCTGTAGCTGGAGAAGTTCTTATTTTTGGTGCTTTGGTAGGAGGTGCAACCTGGAAGACCGTGGACTACATTGCTGGCAACAAGGCAAAATGGGATCAATTCAGTGAGATAAAAGATAGCCCATTTTATAAGGGACTTGATCTTAATGAAAGAGCTGACTTTGATGCAAAATACATAAAGGCCATTAGAGTTGATGGAGGACGCTTTAGTACTTCGGCAGGTACGGGAGAAACAAAGCTAATCAAAGCTGATGGACAGCCTTTTAGGTTTGGAAAACAAGGTGAAGAAGTGAAATTTAAGCTGCCAGATAACGACTTAGTATCCGTCACAAGAAGAACAGCAATGGTGGCTCCAGCTTTAGCAGTTGCTGCTATTGTCGGTACTATTTTATTAGTCGATGGAGCTACTGGTTACGGTCTTGCAAACTCAAAATCTTATTCTTATGAAGATCATTTTAAAGCTTTCAAAGGAAGCATAGTTGCAAATTCTCAAAAATTAGCTAAGCTGAAAAATACCCAATGTGACATTGAAAAACAATTGTTCGGTACTCAGTGTAACTAGTAGATTTCACTAGTAATTTGATGCAGCTGTTCTCTTATATTTCCTTCCCAATCTATTCTTTTACTGTCGGATTGTCCTATAATTTTGTAGGACAAACGATGGCCCTCCTTAGTAAATCCATAATAGCAATCAAGGTCTTGATGTTCATCATTAACACAAGCTTTGAATTTGACTTCTCCTTCACTAGGCTTCAAGCAAATGTCTTCTGGGCAAACATGACTGCGACCACAACGTGACAACTGGATATTCTCGGTACCAAGCTTAATGCCTACTCGGTTGTAAGGAACGCTGATAGTCTCAAGAGAAGTGGAACAGGGCCCCATATGACAAGTCAGACGAAATTCGCATTTACCCTGCTCACAGTGGAAATAGTCCGAGATGAGTCGCATGTTGATCTTTACTTTAATAGCCTTTAAATAAAGGGTTTTAGCTTTCTCTTTTCCGAGGTGCTTTGCTTTGGTTTCGAGGAAGCGGAGTTGACCGTAAAGATTGCCAAGGTTGATATTGTTTAAATCCATTAGAGAGTCTAAGGGTCTACTCGTAGCTCGGAATAGGATGATACTCTTGCTCCAAAAGTCTGGTGTTTGGGTAGGATCTGGCCCCAGCAAAACATTTATTGCTGTATCAATATTTAGTAAGGATTCTTGATCGTGAGGAGTAGCTTCACATAGGGTTAAATTGAAGCTATCCCATTTGCTCCAAACAACTGGTGGATTGAAAATAGATGCATTTATCTTTACCGAGAAGATTCCCAAATTCACTAATAAAATGATTAGCTTGTGCATATGAGCTTCCTTTTAATGAAATAATTTATTCCTAAATTAAATGCTCACAAGTTCCTAGCTAGGAGATTTGAATCTTATAGGGATAAATGTATTTAAGATACCCGATCTAATAATGGAGAAAATTATTTTTTGGAGCATGCTTCTGATTCTGATAGAGGGTTTCTCCACCATGGTCGAAAAGACTTAAATTTTTGATTGAAAAGCCTTAATCGTTGATTCGAAATGATCATTGTGGTTCGTCATACCGAAGGTGTCATCTCGACTGAACTGTGCGAATGGAGAAATCTCTTTCAAGAAATGAATTTAAGAGGATTTCTCCACTATGGTCGAAGTGACCGGATGGTTTGATCAAAATGACTTGTTTTTAGAGGAAACAACTAAAGGTCTGTTTGGTCGAAACGCTTGTTATCATTCGTCATGCCGAAGTGAAAAGGGTGAATCGAGGCATCTAATTCTTAGCGGATGACTCTTCACTAGTCGAGCCTGATTTTTCGGTCTTTCGTGGAGGATGCCATGCGCGATCTCCAATGTCGAACATGCGATCGTTGCCTTGGAGCATTGCTTCCATCTCTTCTCTAATTTCTATAGCTTTTGCAACGTATTCTGGATTTTGGTCCGGTGGAATATCGGGTTTGTACAAGGGAGCCATAGAAATCAAAATTTGTTTGTCGGTTTGGACAAATTTTCTAGCTTTACGTTCTGCTTCAAAGGGATGTATTCCCATAGCTTCAAGGCTTGAACGGCCTACTCGTACGCTACTATCAAAAGTTTCTCGAATAATGTCTCGACAACCAGCTGCATACAATTCATAAACATGGTGACGATCAAAGGCTCTCGCAATCACATGCACTTTTGGATAATTCTTGCATACATAATGAGCCATTTCAGTAATAGCATCTTTTTCATTGATTGCTATGATTAGAATTTCAGCTTCTTCGATGCCTGCTGCGTGCAATAGCTCAGGCCGAGTTGCATCCCCAAAGTAGACCTTCAATCCATATTTTCTGAGTACTTCTAGCTGTGAGTAAGAGTAATCTAAGACAGTGGTTTGATAGCCTAAACCACGAAGCATTCTATTAACAACTCCGCCAAAACGACCATGTCCAGCAATGATAATAGGTGATTTCTCTTCTACCTCATCAGCTTCGCGTTCATCTTCCTTACCGCTTAATTTTTTTGCTACAAATTCATAGAGGATAAATGCTGCAGGAGTTAGGAGCATAGATATCGCAACAACTAGCAGGAGTATGTCGGCAATATTTTGTGGAATAACATCATTGGCAACGTTAAATGCTAACAATACAAAGCCAAATTCACCTGCTTGGGCTAAGCCTAAGGAAAATAACCAGCGATCACCGCCACGAATTTTGAAGGCATAGGAAAGGCCGCAAAGAACTGCTGCCTTCGTACCCATCACTCCGAAGGTTAAAAGGCAAACTTGCCAAAAATTGTCTCCAAGGAGCCCAAAATCAATGCTTGCTCCAACCGTAATAAAAAACAAGCCCAACAAGAGCCCCTTAAAGGGCTCAATGTTACTTTCTAGTTCGTGTCGGTATTCGCTGTTGGCTAGAACTACACCAGCAAGAAAGGTTCCAAGCGCTGGAGATAATTCAACCAGGCTCATCAGCAGCGCAATACCAAAGACTAGGAGTAAAGCGGTAGCTACTAAGATTTCTCTGAGTTTTGCCGAAGCTACAAATCTAAAAATAGGTCTAGCAAGAAGGACACCCCCAACAATTACCGCTACGACTGCTCCAATCGTAACGAGTGCCTGTTGCCAAGCTTCTAAACCAGCCACTAAACTCATAGACTCGTGGCCATGTCCACCAGTATGTGCAGCTTCTGTGGCAGACTCTTGGCTAGGTAAGGCTAAAAGTGGGATGAGGGCAAGCATGGGGATTACTGCAATATCCTGAAAAAGAAGTACTGAAAAGCAGCTATTGCCTCCCTCAGATTTCATCAGCTGTTTTTCATTAAGTGTTTGTAGCACGATCGCTGTTGATGAGAGTGAGAGAGTAAGGCCTATTGCAAGGGATAGCTGCCATTGGTAGCCTAGAGCTAGGCAGCCTAGCATGAGAAGCAAAGTTGTGAGGCCTACTTGACCCCCCCCTAATCCAATTAGCTTGTGCCGCATTTGCCATAAAACTTTTGGTTCAAGTTCTAGCCCTACTAAAAATAGCATCATAACCACGCCGAACTCGGCAAAATGTTGAAGCGTAGTTACATCTACTTTTAGGATGCTCAAAAATGGACTTAGAATGACTCCCGCAATAATATATCCAAGAACAGAGCCGAGTTTAAAGCGGGCTGCTAAGGGAACGGTAATGACTGATGCAACGAGAAATAAAGATGCAAGTAGAAGGATATCGGTCATTGGATGGCTCCCTGTTTGAATGGAAGTTTCTTGTAAGAAAGGGTCTTTTGCTGAGCTGCAGCACTGAAGTCAAAGGTATTGTTGATAATTCCCAGTAGTAATTTCTTATAAGATGCAACGTGGGAATTGAGCTCACCAGATTCTTTAGCGTTGAGGGAAGAATGGAGCACGTATGGGGGTACAAAATTCATTTTACAAAGCCGAGCAGTTTGCTCTAAAGGGGATAAGAACGTGCGAAGTGGGTAATGCTGGTAACCATTGCTCTTATAGGCTTCTTCTGGTCCTGCGGCTGAAATAGCTAGCATTAAATTCTTACCTGAGAGTCTGTCGCCTCCATGACCGTATGCAAATCCATTCTCAAGCACTAGATCAATCCACTCTTTAATTAATGAAGGGGTTGAATACCAAAAAAGAGGAAATTGGAAGAGAATAACGTCATGATCGACAAGGAGCTTTTGCTCTGCTTCCACGTCTATATCGTAGCGAGGATATTTGGCATAGAGGTCTTGATAGGTAAGACTCTCTATTTGTTCTGCAATTGCAGCCATTTCTCTATTTACTTGTGAATGCTTGTGCCCGGGATGAGCATAATAAACTAAAAGTTTTGACACATCAGTTCTCCAAAAACAAATAACTACCTGGAAAATGTGATTATATAGACTGGCATCTAGGACCTAATCTGTAGAAAGATCCTCTAAAATTGATTTATGACAGAGTTTCCGATGATTTTAATTATGTAAAAAAAATCACGGCGGTGTCGGTGTCTATATTTACCGCCAACACAATGCCGATCTT
>JBGCDR010000332.1:0-15308 GCA_045105515.1 Oligoflexales bacterium | reverse complement strand
CATTGTTAGATTATGCTTGAATAGTCAAAAAAATACATCTCAAATATTTTTGACAACAAAAATTTTGTTAAAAAAATATGCTGAACCCATTTTAACGTACTTCAAAATTTGGTTAAAAGCTTACTTGAATCAACCCTGATCGATTGCTAGGTCTGCTAATTTAAGTGCAGTTTTATGAAACATCTTGATTGCTAGTTTTTTATTTTCATCCTGGGTGCTAATAAAATCTCTGACACGCTTGTAGGATGAAGAACCGGTTTTTTCAATAAGATTTTTATTTACTAGTAATTCTAAAGCGTCTTTTATTTCTATTTTGTCTATTGGAAATATAAGCATTTTTTCTAGTTGATCTATGCTGATTTCGGTACTGCTTTGACCGACGTAGCAAAAGATAAAACCATAAATCCAGTGGGATAAGTAGGTGTAATCGTTATCACTTCCGATCACAAATGAGTTTGAAATCCTGTTGTTTTGCTGCAGAAGATTGTGCCATTGTTCTTTTTCTGCGTTATCGCTGTTGTTGTAATTAACCAATATTCTGAAGTACTTTTTTTCTTGCGGAGAAAGTCGTAAGCTTTCTATGACTTTATCAACCGAGCGCATAGTCAGTTTTCGCTTTTTGTCGATAATTTCTTTTAGATATGAAGGAGAAGTGATATTTCCATCTTTGGAAAACTGCCTATAACTATAGTTTGGCTTAACATGTTTTTTATAAGAAAAAAAATCCTTAAGGTAGCCCACATAGTCACTATAATCAAAAAGGCAGGGCTTTTCTAGAATTGGTTTCATCCTCTCCCCTCAATGGTTCTCTGCTCATTTTACCACTCAATGGGAGTTTTCAAAACCTTTGCTATGAATAGGGGCTATACTCGCTCAAACAGATATTCAGTATTGCTCACTTTCTAGCTGGAGCTGTCACTTTCAAGATAGATCTCAAAAGTAGTGCCTGCGCCGACAGTACTTTGCACCGATATGTGACCACCACACTCTCTAACTATTCCATTAACCGTTGATAATCCAAGACCTGTGCCCTTGCCAACACCCTTTGTGGTATAAAAAGGGTTGAAAATGTGCTTGATAGTTTCTTCATTCATTCCGTGACCATTGTCTGTTACTGATATTTGAACAAAACTTGCAGGTTCTTTAGGAAAGTCTCCGAGTTGATTTTTTGTTAAGGTGTTTAGGGTGCTGCTAATACAAATTTCTCCACCTTCAGGCATTGCATCTCTAGCATTCGTTAACAAATTCATAATGATCTGATCAAAAAGGATAGGATCGATTTTGATATAGATATCATCTCTAATTTCCTCATATTTCAATTTGACTGTGTCAGTTAGCAAGGGAATCATCATATCAATGCATTTATCCAAGGTTGATTTTAGCTCTAAACTCTCACTTGAGGCAGCGTGGAATCGACTAAAGTTAAGAAGCCGATCTACTAGTTTTTTTCCACTTCTACCCGCTGAGATTACTCGCTCTAGCTTTTTAATAGCTTGATGGTCTTTTCCTATCACGCTAATAGCAGATTCGGCAGAAAGCATTATCGCGGCTAGTTTGTTATTAAAATCATGGGCTATACTTCCACTAAATTGTCCCATGGCTTCCATTTTCTGCGACTGCAGGAGCTGTTGTTGCATATTTAAACGTTCGGTGACATCGCGGATTACCCCTAGTAAAAACTGCTTTTCCTCAATCTCGATGTGGGAGATTGTAAATTCTCCAGTAAATTTATTCTTGGTTTTGCTTAGAAAATCTGTTTCGAAACTCAATCCATTTTTAGTTTTTAAACCATTACGAATTTGATGCATTATCGACTTGCTTGTATCATCTTGTAATTCGGTAATAGGAGTATTTAGTAACATTTTTTTGCTACTATTAAAAAGTTCAGCTGCTGTAGAATTAAGGTCAAAAATCCTTCCAGATATGTCAAATATTATGATTCCATCATGAGAACCTTCAAAAATAGTGCGAAACCTCTCTATACTCGAGGAAAGTTCTTTGTTCAGCCGTTCAAGTTCATTTGATTTTTTTGCTTTTTCAAGTGCTGAAATAAGTTGTTTCTTCTGTACGTAAAGCTCGAGGAAGAATCCTACCTTGCTAGCAATTATAATAGGATTTAAAGGTTTGTAAGTGAAGTCAATGGCACCTACAGAATATGCTTCTAGTTGTATATCATCATTGCCAATGGCAGCAGTAACAAAAATAAGGGGCGTATTTTTAGTTTTTTCATCTTCTCTAATTAACCTAGCCATTTCGAAGCCACTCATCTCCGGCATTTGCACGTCCAAGAGTACAACAGCAAACTCATGCTCTAACATGAGTGCTAATCCTTGATTGCCGGATCTTGCTGTTAGAACTTCTGCATTCAGTGGGTCGAGGATAGCCTGCATTGCCCTGATGTTGGGAAGTTTATCGTCTACAACAAGGATCTTGGGTGGATGGATCTCCATGTTAGTTTCCTATAACTTCAAGTTACTTAAAAATGATCTGATCTCATCTAAATTAAATATATGATCAGGTTTGACTAATTCTATGGCGCAGTTTGGCATTACTTTATTTTCCGCGCTCCTAGGGTCTTGAACGATGCTAAGGCCACCTTGCTTTTTTACATTCGCAAGCCCATTGGCTCCGTCCATATTTGCACCAGTTAGAACAATAGCAATTAAATTATCTTCATAAACAAAAGAAGCGGAGTCAAATAGTAAATCAACTGATGGTCTAGCATAATTTACTGTTGGATCATAAGATAGGGCAAAAGTCTTATCTTCTTCTATAAGTACATGATAGTCAGAAGGTGCAAAATAAATGCATCCTTTTGTGATTTTGTCTTTATCTGCAGTTTCTAGTACCTTCATTTTGGAAGTCTTGCGAAACTGATCAATTAGCAAGCTGTCTTCATCATAGTAGCGATGTAAGACAATTATTATCGGTAAAGGAAATGTTGGCGGCAACCCTGCAAGAATGCTAGAAAGAGCCTTGGTTCCTCCGGCAGAAGCTCCGATGACAATGGCTTCGTAAGTCTTCAATAGATCCTCACACTTCTTTTCTGATAGATCTTTTGTTCAGTGACTTGCCTAAATTGCTCGGATATGGAACTATAGTCAATTGTTTCTTTACCTCCTAGGCAAAGAAATCCACTTATATCTAGACTGTCTGCAAGTTTATTCAGAACATGGTCTTGGAGTTCTTTATTAAAATAGATTAAGACATTTCTGCAGATTACCAGGTTCATATTGCCAAAAACACCATCTGATACCAGGTTGTGATGGGAGAATACTATATTTTTCTTGAGTTTAGAGTCCATAATAGCATTTCCATATTTAGCCAGGTAGTACTCAGAGAACGAGGATTCTCCTTCAGATTTGTTATAGTTCATGGTGTATGCTTTAATCAAATCCGATGAATAAACTCCTAATTTAGCAGCTTCTAAAGAAATATTGTTGTAGTCAGTGGCATAAATGATACTCCTTTCCAACAGACCTGCTTCATAAAGAACAATTGCGGTAGAATATACTTCTTCGCCGGTAGCACAACCAGCGTGCCAAATCTTGAGTCGAGGAAAACTACAAAGTTTAGGCAATATTTTTTTGCGTAGAGCTATAAAAAAATTATGATCGCGAAACATTTCAGTAACTGTGATTGACATTTTTTGCAAAAAATTTTTAAAGACTTGATCATTATATAGTATATCTGCAAGTAGGTTAGTAATGTGTTTATGGTTTTCCTCATCTAGCAGCATGTTAATACGGCGGTGTAAGGATGCTCTGGCATAATTACGAAAGTCATACCCATAGCGTTTAAAAACACCTTCCAAAAATAACTCTATTTCAAGATTTTCTATCTCGATAGCGCTCATGCTGTGGTTCTCGTTTCGGTAGCATTGATCCAAACTTCGATCAATGACAAGAGTTTATCGATATCAACTGGTTTAGAAAGATAGTCACTAGCTCCCGCATTCATACACTTAATTCGGTCTTCAGGCATTGCTTTTGCAGTCAATGCAATAATGGGTATCTGCTCATACCCTGGCTTTTCTCTAATGATCTTTGTAGCTTCATATCCGTCCATGGCTGGCATCATAATATCCATCAAGATTAAATCCACAACTTCCAGGGAATCAAGTTTTTCAAGGGCTTTTTTACCGTTTGCTGCGGGGACTACAGTTAGGCCCATGTCTCTGAGGATTTTTGATAGTGCAAAGGTATTTTTCATATCATCATCTACAAGTAGGACGATTTCCCCATCGAATCTGGCTTGTACATGCTGATTTCTTATTTTTATGTTTTGTTCTTCACCCAATACTGGTTTTATACTTTGAATAAAAAGCATGGTTTCATCTAGTAGCCGTTCCATTGAATTTGAACCTTTTAATATGATTCTCTGAGAATATTCCTCGAGTTTTTCTATCTGATCTTCACTTAATGCTTCTGCTGTATGGATGATGATTGGTGGTAGGGTGGCTTTATTTGACTCTTCTTGCATTACGTCTAAGAATTCTAATCCGTTCATATCAGGTAGTGCCAAATCTAAAATAATTGTGTGAAAAGTTCGATTTTTGATAAGGATTAACGCTTTTTTTCCTGATTCAGCAATAGTTATTTTAACGGTTTGATTTTGTATAGTTCTAGTAATGAGTTTTTGGTCAGCTGGATCATTTTCTATGAGGAGAATATTCTTAAAACTGGTATTGAATTCTTTTTCAAGATTAAGCATAGCTGATTTTATTTCAGATTCTTTGACTGGTTTTTTGAGAAATCCAAAAGCTCCTTTATTAAAAAATTGTTCTACGTTGTCGCTTGCCGAAATGATTTGTACTGGGATATTACGGGTTTTATTTTCGAACTTCAGATTTTGCAGCACCGATGATCCATTCATACCTGGAAGATTCATATCTAAAATAATAGAATGGGGGATTTTTTTCTTAGCTATATTTAAGCCTTCGATGCCGTTGTGTGCATATATACAGCTGAAGCCATGTTCCTCAACCACCTTTCCAAGAATTTTAGCAAAGCGAACGTCATCTTCGATAATGAGCATCACTTTATTTTGGCCTGTATTGCTAATAACGGTTTGAACATTTTGGATATGATGACCTTCGTCATCCAATGTAATTTTAGAGTTAACGAGACTGTTTATTGGTAAAATCTTATTTTCTGGCTCTAAATCTTGATTCTCCGATATGGGAGGACTCATCGGCAAAAGTAGGGTGAAGGTACTTCCTTCTCCTTTAGAGCTTTGAAGTTTGACCTTCCCTCCGAGTAGAACTGACATCTTCTGGGAGATTGATAATCCTAAACCAGTTCCACCAAATTTACGACTAGTGGAGCCGTCTTCTTGCTTGAAAGCTTCGAAGATCTCTTTTTGTTTTTCAGAGGGTATTCCTGATCCAGAATCTCTTACCTCGAAGGCTATAGTTTTGCCTCCAACAATCTCTTGTTCCCAGTGAGGCTGAAAGATCCTAATCTTAACAGATCCTTCGCTGGTAAATTTTAATGCATTACCGATGATATTACGGAGGATTTGTTCGGTTTTTTGGCCATCAGTATTAATAGATTCAGGTGTGCCGGTATCAATAGATACGCCCAATTCAAGATTTTTTTCTTTCGCCATAGGAAGAAATTGTTTTTCTATCCGCTTTGATAACTCAATAAGGTTTAGATCTTCGTTATAGACTGTCATCTTCCCTTCTTCTACTTTCGCTAAATCCAAGATGTCGTTAATTAAGCTTAAAAGGTTTTGCCCACCTTCATGGATGATTTGTGCTGATTCTACTTCTTCAGAATCTAAATGCGCTTTCCTGTTCTCAGCAAGGTTTTTGGATAATATGAGAAGGCTATTCAGAGGAGTTCTTAGCTCATGTGACATATTTGCTAAAAATTCTGATTTGTACTTACTGCTCCGTGCTAAGGCTTGTGCTTTTTCTTCGATCAGCTCCTTCGCATCAGTGATTTGTTTGCGCTTAGCTTCAATTTCTTTATTTTGTCTTTGGAGATTTTCTGTTTTTTCTTCGAGTTCCTCATTTGCTGCTTGAAGTTCACCAGCCTGAATGATGAGTTTTTTCTCAGATTTTTTTATCTTTCGGGTCTGATCTTCGAGTTCTTCATTTGCTACTTTTAATTCTTCTTGTTGGTCCTGTAAAATTTTAGATTTGCTTTCCGTCTCTTTTAGAAGCATTTCAGTTTTACGGCGGCTAATAATTCTGTCCATAGCGATCCCTGCAAATGCAGCTATTTGATCAAGGAAGCTAAGATGTAGGTTTTCAAATTCTTTGATTGAACCAATTTCTATAACTGCTAAGACATTGGATTCAAACATAACGGGAACAAGGGTAATATACTTAGGGGATATTTCTCCAAGACCGGATTGAATGGTAATGTAGTCACTTGGGATATTATTGAAGGTAATACTCTTCTTTTCCAACGCACATTGGCCTACGAGAGATTCACCCATACCAAAAATATTGGAGATATTTTTACGGACTTTGTATGCATAGGATGCAGTTAAAGATAGTATTTTTTCACCATCTTCATTTTTTTTTGCTAGGTATATAACACCAAGCTGTCCTTTGACGGTTGGTGAAAGTTCATTGATTAGTATAGATGCAAAATCAGTGAGATTGTCAATTCCTTGGAGGCGTTTGGTCATTTCGTTCAGATTTGTTTTGACCCATTCCAGTCCAGATTTTTCCTTGAGTTTGATTGTCATATTATTGATAGAATTTGAGAGATCACCAATTTCATCGTTCGAATTTGTTTTGAGATCTATTAAATAATCGCCTTTTTCAATTTTTTTAACTGCACTGACCATGTTACGAATCGATTGGCTAATATTGCGGTTAATCGAAAATGATATGAAACTTGAAGCTGTTATAGTGAATAAGCAGCCTAGGGCAATAAACCATAAGCTCTCAGTTGCCGTGCGGGAAGCGTTATCTTGGCGGATAGCTAGCAAGCGGTATTCTTCATCCTTAAACTCTTTTAATTTAAAACGTGCGGAATCCATGATGTTTTTACCGTACCCATTCTCAATATTCTTTCTGATTGAAATGAGTATTTCTTGGTTCTTGTTGACTTCATAACGAGTTTTTATTTCTGTTTGGGCTATTTCTTCTAACCATGAATTAGTTAAGACATTTAAACTTTGGATTAAATTTTCTAAGCCGTGTGAATGTCCTTCTTCAATGATTGAGGCATGTCTCTTGAGATTATTCAAGATTTGCTGAACCTTTATTTTTTCTTGCTTAAAAGGGTCTAGGAATTGTTCTGATCCTGTCACTAAGAATCGGCGTTGGCTTGTTTCCATGCCTATCAAAGATTGGAGAAACTGCTGAGAAAATAATTCACCTTGTAGATCATTATCTTCTCTAAAATGCAGAATTATGGAATCAACATTCTTACGTATCTGCTCAATGATTTGACTTCCTGACTTTTCTTTTACGATCAACTCAAGATTCTCAAAGCGAGTAGCATCAGATCCCACCTGCTTACGCAAGTCTATCATGACATTTCCCGCTTCTTTTAGCCATTTATTGACTAGCAAGCGGATTTCTCCTGCTTGCTTTACCTGTATAGGGTTGTCATTTACTGTTAGTGCGAGATCATCTAAGTTCTTATCAATCTGCGTAATCGCATTGTTATAAGGTTCTAAGAAAGACTGTTTTCCTGTAATTATGTATCCTCGTTTTCCGGTTTCTAGGTCTACAATCAGTTTTTCTAGCTGCGATGCTTTGGCAATAACTTTGTGGGTATGGGTTACCCATGAATTGGTTTCTAGAAGTGAACTGATAGTTAAATAGCCTACAGCTATCAAGGATGTGAATAAGGCAATAGGAGCTAAGCTACTCAATAGAAGCTTTGAATTTAGTTTGAAGTTTTTATAATTCAATGGAAATTCCGATACATAAATAATGATATTGACCTAAATTAGCAAGCTGCTAAGAAACTTTGAACCCAATTTTTCTTAGACTTAAGCTGATCCCTTATTTAATTTCGTACGGATTTAGTTTTACTTTAAGAAATAAAACGTTAATATTCCGTAAGTTTGCTTAACTAAGTCAATACCTAATTCACCTCGACCAATGGACAGATTTGATTATAAGTACCTAAGATCAAAAAATTTCCTGAACAAAAGCTACCATGGACTGCAGCTCAGGGTCAGCCAGGCTTATGGGAAATGCTTAAACCATTTTCTATTCGTTTTTGAGACCATTTTAGTGCCCCAAAGACCCGGGTGTTTTATCTAATTGAGGCTTAAATATACTGTAAAAATAGTTCAGTAGAAATAATATTAAAATTTTTCGTGTGAATTCCGATATAGAAATTAGTGAAAAATCATAATAGAGTGGACTTATGGCACAGATATACCAGCTCCATGAGAGCAAGAATAAGAAAAATAGTAAACCTAAAAAAAACGTTAGCAGAAAATCTCGGCATAGGGCTGATGATGAAACCGAGACTAGCGAACAGAGATCGCGCAATAGTTATGCATTTTACGGTTTTGATGTCAGTTTGATCTAGTAGAGTTTGATATTTACTTACCATAACCATTTATTTTTAATACTATTATCAATCATTATCCATGTTTGATCGCTTCAATAAGTTCGAGAACTCTTTAAAGCTGGGATGTTTACTGTCTCGTAGGCAGTGAAATAGGATTGTTTCACAGTTACTTACATGAATCCCTTCTTGATTCATTTGCTGCAGGCCCCACTTCCACTTCTGTTTCGTGCTACTTTGCACAGCATCCACCGGCACAACAACATTCCACCCTTGTTTCTTTAAATCTAATGCTGTTTCTAGCACACACATATATGTGTCTCCATTCCGGTTAATATGATCCATCCTTTTTCTAAGACATTTAGTTTCTTCTGAAAATCGGTACTGCCAAGGCAGCTAAAACTAGTTTTTGCAATAGCTTCAAAATTTTTAAACCAACTTTTTATGGTGGTGTGAGTAGATCCCAAACCTTTTGGATATTGTTCAGTAGCAATAATCGGTCTTTCCCATAGGGTAAACATTTTAACAAGCAGTTCAAGTTGCCGAAGTTTTTCATTGAAGACTTTCTTCTTCATAGTCTTCAATAAGTTGTCTTGAATATCTATGATGCAAAGCAACGCATTTTCATATTTTAATTCGACAAAATTCATAGATCCTCCCTTGATTCTAGCTGGGATAATTTTAGGGTACTACATAGCTACTTATTACTAATGTGTGTGGTGCTTTCAGATGATATCAGATTTTGATGATATAAGTATGGATTACTCGAGTGATATTCCCTGATCCTCGCTATGCTCGGGGGAATGACCGCTCGCCAAAGTTTTCATGCAATCATCTTCGCTAGGCCCGGAGGAATGACGGTTCGCCTAATGCTGTCTGCCCAGTCCCGAAGGAACGTAAGGGCATTTCCTATTTTGCCCATATTTATGGATCACTCTGATGCAGATAGATCTAAGGTATTCGCAAGGCTATGAACGCTGTATTCCGGGTAGCCAGAGGTCCTTTGGATGGTACTGGCAACCACCTTATAACTGAGGTTATTTGCCGTTGGCAGAGCCTGGGTAGGCAACTGAAGGTTAACAGTACTTGAAGGAAGTGTTTGAGACTCGTAAATGGTACTTCCGTTTCCGTCATAGATAAGTAGTGTCCACTCAAAACTTTGAGCAAGTGGAAATGGGTCGCCACTGATACTTACGAGATTATTTGCGTCAATACTTGCTGAAATGTTACCAAGCTCAGTGGTATGAATTCCTCGCCCATAATAGGATTTGTGCTCTTTTGCTACTGTTTCACCCTTCTTATCAAGGTCGGAATACTCTGATATAATCTCTATAAATATGCAATGGAAGCGTCTGGGAAGAGAGCTTGTCAATCTAATTTTAGTAGCATAAACCCTATCATTTGTAGCCATGTCAAAGTGGGTTCCATCATCAAAAAGGCTTCCATCCCAACTAAACTCACCTATGCTTCCATCAGGGTTTGTGTTGATTCCAACACTGCCAGTTAATACTGATTCCGGGCCTAAAACTTTTAGATCTTTAACCACAAAATCACGGGTGAATTTTGCCCTGATGCTTAGGTAATGAAGAAAGCTACCATCTGCTTGTTCATGTCTTTCGATACTTGAATTGAACATCTCAATATCACTTGGATAGTAATGATCATGGCTCGCTGCGGAGAGGTCTTTGATACCATCTTCATTCGAATCTTCATCAATGAGGTCTACGATAAGGTCATTGTCATCATCATTGTCAAAAATATTTGAGATACCATCACCATCACGATCAAACTCACTTTCTAAAAATGCTATGCTCGCTTCATCTGTAAGAGCCCAAAATGGTCCTACTGCATCGGGAATGGAATTTTCATCGTTGTCTTCTAGCAGATAGCTATCATCTATGGTTAATTCATTTGGTTCATTAAAGGTCATCGTTTGGCCTTTAGATATGAGATAAGGTAAGCGGCCATTTTTCGGCTCAAAGTAGCGTCCTACAGAGCCTTTTAAGCTACCTTTTAAACTGAGCGCAGAGGCAATCTGATAGTCTGGATTAAATAAATACAATGTATACGTCTTGTTAGCTTCAACATTGCTAAAATCAAACTCACCTAAAGCATTAATTTGAGAAAGATAGCCTTTATTAGAGCTTTTTTGCATTAGAAACAATTTCCAGCTTGCAAACTGTCCCCCAGAGTTGAAGGTTGTTTGGATATAGCCTGAGATAGTGTCTATGAGTGCAAGCTCTTGGGATTGGTCCTTTTGTTCAATAAGCTCAGTAAGTTCATCACCGCATTGTACGGGAAAGATAGCTGTTAACAGGAGCAAGAAGGATGATTTAAACTTAAGATTTATCATAAATTCATTCTAGTTGAGGTTTAAACTCTTATATTACTTACCTTACTAATCTATATCGGCCTAGAAAGACTTGACTTAATAGCTCAGATTAGGAATATAAAAATCTTTTTTTTATTATTTAAGGATTGAATTAGCATAATTACTGGGCTTAATTCTCTAGTGAAATATTCAAATCTATGTACTAAAAGCACTCGCTATGTACTTAATTCTGTATGCATGGGGCTTGGTAATACAAGTAATAAATACAGATATTTAACTTATATTCTTGAGATAATTATTCTAGTTTAAGTAATTAAAAAAACGTGCTTAGGTTCCTAGTTAAGCTTTCAAATACCTCTTCACATGTTGGGCATAAAAATGGATATTATTTTAATAATATTAAGATGATACATTATTTTCTATATTTTAAAATCAGAAGGCCGATCCTGGAAATATTAGTTATATAGGCATAACTAGTTTAGAAAACTAAGTATTACTAAATTTGTTATTGGAAACTAAATTTATTTTACCTTTAAGAAGGGGAATTTGATCATGATGACCAGGAAGAGCACTCGAAACATGTTTTTAGGTTTAGTCTCAATCGCTGCCGTAGCTTGTGGTGGTAAAAAAGGCTCTAACGATGCGACAGATGCATCATCAACAGAGATCGCTTCTAGCGATACTGAATTGGTTCGCGTTCAGATTAATATCTCTGATACGAATTCTTCGTTAAATCTTACTAATGGTGGGTCATTAAGTCTTACAGCTGATGCTGATGACTTCTCACTAGACATAGATACTTGTGCTACTGGATATACCAACACTGGGATCACGTCAGCTTCTGCTCCTGTAGATGTGTACAAGGGTGATATCGGTTGTTTAGCAAAACTTAAGTCACTTACTCTAGGAGCAAGTGTTTATACTCCTTCTACAGATTTCACTACATGGCAAGCTGGTGACACTGCGGTATTTACTGATGGATCTAACAGCTTAGCTCTTAGTGTTCAGTCTACTTTAAGTGATCCTATTTCAGGTACTGAAGCGATTTCAATCGCATTTACTGAAATAGATTCAGGTACTGATGTTTTAGTAGCTGAAAATGCTTTAGGTGATAGTCATAACATTAGTGTTTCAGGGGAAGCGTCTCCAGCTTTCCAAGTTACAGATGTAACTCTTAACAGTGTGACAGCTGGTGGTGCTGGTGACTTTGCTTTTGAAGTTACTTGCGAAAATGCAGTTGTCGGAACTGGTGCTGCAGCAACTTGTGATGCTCAGCTGGTTACTGATATGACTTACGTTCTACTTAATGACACTTATGGTGGCTCTATGACAATAGCTGAAGCTCAAACTGCGATTGCAGGTGGAACTGCGGTTGTTGCTGGTGATGTGGTTGCTTTTGGGGGAACAAATGGTGGATTCGATATTGCTTCAGCTCAAGGGCCAAATGCAATGCATACTAATCCAAACATGATCCTTTTGATTGGCATCAACGGTACGTCATTCAGATACATCAACATTGACCTAGACACTCTTGAGTAAGATACCAGCCCTAGGAATCTAGGGTAAATTATAATAATTTTCCTTCCATTGATCTTTCTTTTTTTAAAGAAAGATTTTTTGGGTTTTAGGAGGAATTTATTTATTGCCTTTTTTTATGCAGCAGTGTTCTTATGAACCAATAAATTTTGTATGGGAATGGTCAAAATAAATGTGCTACCCTTCCCTGGGGTCGAACTAATTGATATCTGTCCTCCCATCGTTTCCATCGTGTCTTTCACTGCATCCATCCCAACACCACGACCGGAAAGTTCACTGACTTCATCCTTTGAAGATAGATTAGGTTCAAAGATTAGGTTAATTTTGTCCTCCCAGCTAGCAGTGCCTAACTGATTTTGGGTCCAAATTCCACAAGCGACTGCTTTTGCCGCTAGTTTTTCACCATTGATCCCAGCACCATCATCAATAATCTTCAGGCAAATAGACTCCTTGCTGCGCGAACAAACAAATTCGATCACACCTTCTTTTGGCTTACCGTTTGTCTCTCTATCCTCTATTTCTTCGATACCATGATCTAAGCTGTTTCTGAGGATATGAATGATAGCGGCATCTACTTTTTTTACCTCATCATAAGCAAGCTCGCAGTTGCCTTCTGCGAATCTGACGATGGCTTTTTTGTCTAATCGCCTCGAGCAAATCTCATCAACATAGGACTTGTATTTATCAAATACTACTGGAGTTTCGAACTGGATCAGATTATTGCATAAATCTATCAGATCAGGATGGCCTTGTTTGCTTGCAAACTGGCCTAGACGCTCGACTTTTTGTTTTGTTACTTGAAGGAAGTCTTTCTTTTTATCAATTCCCAAAGTGGAATCAATATCTTCCAACTCAGTATTCCATTCATTTAGCCAAATATTCCACATTTCTAAGCAAGACTTGAGAGCGTTTTTTTTCGCTGAATTAAGTTGATCCTCGATGGCATGAATCTGACTTGCAAGACGACTAAAGTGAAAGATTCCAAGCATACCCTTAAGGGTGTGTAAATGACGTTTTAATTCCGTCATAGAACGACGATCAGGGGAATCATGATTAAGAACTTCAGTAGTCAGGGATATCAGAGTTGTGGCCTCCTCAAGAAATGATTTGTAACTTTGGAGGCTATTAGCAGCATGGGAGATTTTTTGAACTCGCTCAGCTTGTGCATCAGCTGCTTTTTGACTTTTGATGACCTCGGTTATATCACTGACAACGACAATCACTTTTTCAAGTTCATTGTTTGCTCCATAAAGTGGGTTATAGAGAAATTTAACATATTTGGTCTTATTGCCTTCTTGGAGGCTTAACTCTTTTGGTAGCATTGAAACAGTGTCGTCAAAAGGGCTCATAAAGCCGCTATCTTCTGGAGCAGGCCAGAGAAGATTGAGGCATACTTCCACAACTTCGCTTTTTGCATTGCCGCATTTGTTAATAATCTCAAAGAGGTTAGAACACTCTTCTGATCCTTTTAAAATATCTTTGAGCGCTAGAGAACGTTCTGGGGAAATTTGACCAGTTTTTTCAAAATAGAATAAACCCTCCTTTATCCCGGATAAAAGGCTTTTCATATGAGTTTGTGATTCTTCAAGTGAAGTGGAAAGTTCTACTTCCTTGGTAATATTTGTTAATTGGCACTGAAAGCCCGTTAGATCATCTAAGTCTCCATGTTTGGTGATTGCAACATCGAGTAAATAATATTGATTCGAATCTTCTTTTTTTACTTTTAGCTTCGGTATTCTAGCCCAACCATGGGTTGTGATCTTGTGAAAGAATTTTTCATTGTCTTCACCTTCAATAATTTCAACATGCTTGATGAACTCTTCGAAAGATTTCCCGATCATATTAGGTAAATGATTGAATACCCAGGTAAAAGTGCGGTTTACTCTTAGGATTTTGTGGTTTTGATCTGTCTGCAAGCAGGCATCGTTAGAGTTATAAAAGTTAAAAAAGCTCAAGTTTTGAGTGAATTCAAGCGGTAAGGAGTAGATAAGTCCATCTTCGCCAAATTCACCTAAAAAAGATCTTAGTAATTCAACATAACTTGCGCTATCAATTTTTTCTTGCGCTGATTTTTCAAGTTTCTCTTTAAACAGACCTATTTTATTTGCTAAACGCTCATTTTTTTCGGATTCGCTTTCTTTAACTATTTCGATTCCATTCCAAAACGCAAAATGATCCTTTAATTGTAAAGCTTCACGGGAAGGGTTAGGATAAGACCATACAGCATTTTTGAGAAAATTATCTGAATCTAATTGCACATGGTGGTATGCAGCATCTCCTTTCCATGGACAGTGAGTTACAGTTTCTGAAGGTTTCAGATGATCAAAATTGACTGATTCTTTAGGAAAATAATAGTTACCTTCTACCTGAACGGTTTTATTGCTAGCGGCAATTACCACCCCTTGCCATACTGCTTGTACTGACTTCACGATGCGACTCCTCCCAATTCCTATTCTTCCACCAGAAGAGATCGGTCTTAAAAAAGAAGAATTAACAAGTTTTTGTTATAACTATCTGATATAGTAAGGATAAAAAATTTTACAAGAGAATATTTTTTTACCTCTAGCTACGAAAATATATTATTGGATAGTGCAATCCAGTTTGAAATGGTTTCTCCGAGTCATGTTAAATCTTTCGATCGAATTAAAAAGAAGATATCTGAGAAGTAGCTTGATTAAGTTTAGTATCAATATTCCATAGGTTATTGATATTTAGAGTTTTAAATCATCTTGCTTTTGAAAGTTAGGATATTACAAAAAATATGTAATGTTAACTACGAGAACGTCGATCTTTCAGTGGTATTATAGTTAGTGCCTGATTGGAAACACACCGCCGCCTTTGTATGTAAGGCTTAGAGCACTATAATCTTTAGCGAATTTCCCCAGTTTCTCTAAAAAGGCTATAATTGTCGGAAAATCAAAAGATCTTGGGGGTGCCCATGCGCG
>JBGCDR010000331.1:0-7287 GCA_045105515.1 Oligoflexales bacterium | reverse complement strand
CAGGGCGTTTTAACAGCGAAAATAGCTACTCTATAAGTCATCAAACGATTTATAAGCACGTACATGAAGACACCAAGAATGGTGGTTCTCTTCATAAATATATGAGATCCCAGAAAAAGAAAAGAAGGCCTTATGGTACTGAAAAAAAAGATAAAAGAGGAAAAATTAAGAACAGAGTAGGGATCGAAAATAGACCTGAAATAGTTGATCTAAAAACTCGTAAGGGAGACTGGGAAGGTGATTTGATAATCGGAAAGAACCATCAACAAGCATTTGTAAATTACGATAAACCAACTAAGGATACCAATCACCCTCTAAAGAAGGCTATGATTGATCACCAATTATCGGATGGGTGTGTGACTGCTACTTTTGTGCTGTGGAAGGAGGAATTTGATACAGATGATGTGGATGAGTTACCTACTTATCTTGATAAAGATGTGCGACCTATGCTCTTTGCTAATTCTAAAACTGCAGATGCATTAGTTCAACACTACAACAACACCCATATAAGTGAGTACGAAAAAGATGCTTTAGTAGCTACTATTCCACATATTCATGGAGGCATGCTTCCCAGTACCAAGGAACCTGATTTACTAGAAGTTCTTGCTGGTCACGCAAATAACCCGTCAAAATATAGTATCTGTTCTATTAGGGATTTAGGTAATGGCGATGAATTTAAGATCATTGGAAGTAAAGTGGATCAAGGACCATGGATAGGAACATTGGGAGGCTTCCTCAATGCAGCCTCTATGGCAAGGCTAGCATCTTTACAATTAACAATCAAAGCGAGAGAATTACAAAATAAACTAACTAATGGAACACAAATAAGCTCAAAACTGCTGATATTTAGCAAACCTCGTCTTTCTGGATTGGAAGACTTTGCCCAACAAAAAATCAAACAACTATTTTCTAATGGTGATGCCAAATTGGGTGAGGAAAATATTGAGGTAGTTAAATGCCAAGCCAAAAATGATATTGGTAGAACTATCCGACATAGTGAATATATGGAGCAACTAGGTATCCGTTCAGAAATAAATAGATTGGGAGTTTATTGGGATATTTCGGGGGCTTTGCCTGCTGCCCAAGCCGGGAAATCTTATCTGCTCGTATATCTGATCGCTAATGAAGCCCGTAAACAGTTAGATCAACAGAACCAGATGACTTTCAACCCTTTGTCGCAAGAGGAAGAAATCCTGTTTACTAGTGAAGCGGGAATAGTCTACGATTTGTATGGTAAACCGGTCTCGAATGATAATGATGAAGAAATTGAAGATGAGCAATAACTTGGACTTAGACTAAGTCCACCAATTCAGGTGGATGAGGGTGAAATCTATGAAACAACCAATGATGAAGTATGGGAGAAATTTAATGTCATTCCAGCTGGAGATGGAAAATACCATATCAAGGGTTGTCACGGACATTATATTTGTGCAGATCAATCAGGGGAGGTTAGGGTTGCAAATAAACCTGGTCCTTGGGAAACCTTTAGCATTCAAAGGTGGGCAAAAGTAAAATGAGGTACAAAATAAAGTCTTTTTGGGGTAATTATCTTGTATTGGACCCTACAATAGAGATGAGAAAAGGTATGAAGCTAAGTCGACCTGGATCTCAATTTGCGATAAAAGAGATAGATTAATCTACTCACCAATTAGAAGGTCTCACTAGCTTCTTGCTATGATTTTGCCTGCATTAAGAATAGGAAGGTCCGTCCTTTTTCACTTGCTCTATAGAAATTATTACATGAGTTCAGGCGATTTTTTTGCAAATAAAAAAAGCCTAATGCAATATACCTAAATTTTAGTTATGTGCTTTGATATGAGGATAATATCTTAGGAAATGATTTAATTTGGATGGTGCTCGAGGCCAGACTTGAACTGGCACGAGGTTACCCTCGCAAGATTTTAAGTCTTGTGTGTCTACCAATTCCACCACTCGAGCAATCCAAAAGTAGACCCACAGGAACCTATCATAACTCAAGGGCATGTCAATCACTTAAAATATTTATCTTTGGCGGAATTTCAGGCTGTTGAGGTTTGCACCCTGAAATCCGTTGACATTGACGGAGGTAAAGATATAAATATTTCTGATCCCAACGGTTTACTGAACTAGTAATAAACCAAAATCAGGACTATATTTCGATTTATAGCCGCCTAAATGAGCTTCTATGAACCAAAAAAATGAATTTAATGGCCCTGCAAAGATAAAGCGATACTCTCAAGCAACTGTGCCTTTGGAGCAGGGGTGCTTTGAAATTATTGTTTATCGTCACGAAGACGGAAGCGAGTCTATCGCAGTAATGCAGGGGGATCTTAATGATGCTGCATTGGAAAAGCCTGTATTTACTCGAGTCCATTCTGAGTGCTTTACAGGGGAAGTCCTAGGATCGTTAAAGTGTGACTGCAAGCAGCAATTGAGCGCTGCGCTTTCCACGATCGATGCTGAAGGCTTTGGCTTGGTTATTTATCTGCGACAAGAAGGACGGGGCATTGGCTTAGGCAACAAAATCAAGGCCTATGAGCTTCAAAATCAAGGCCTCAACACTATAGAAGCCAATCATGCACTAGGTTTTCAGAATGATTTAAGAGATTTTAAGACTGCTGCATGGATTCTCAGAGACCTTCGAATCACTAAGATTAAGCTAAATACCAATAACCCAGAGAAGATCTCTTCTTTGCAGGAACAAGGTATCGAAATTGTTGAGGTTGTTCCCTCAATCACCCCTGTGCAAAGCCATAACAAGCAGTATTTACACACTAAGTACCTAAAACTAGGGCATAAACTTGGTGAAGTATTCCCTTCCGAAAGTATAGGTGATCCTGAAAAAGCCTAGAAAATTAGCGCAACACACCGCAAATATGTAATAAAATATTATTACTTGCCTGTCTTTAAATTTTTATACCCAATCTACCGATGAGAGTTCCTAGAGAGAGGGTTCGTATGTTATCGAACTAAATTCTTAGTCCTATTTTTTTTGAATAGTAAAAGAAGCGAGCAAAGGGGATTCGTTCATGCGTTGGTGTATCGTATTTGGATTATTTGTATTGACTAGTTGTGGTGGCTCATCTGGTAAAAAATCCTCGGCAGCAAAAGTTTCTAATGATGCAAGTAATACTTCCAGCTCAGGAGCTTCTGCTGAGTTTGTAACAGTAAATGTCGAGCTCTTTGACAACACAGACTTGAGTAGCTATGTTGCTGATGTAGCTTCTAAAATGAATGCTTATCAGGTTTCTTTTATTGCAAAAGACGAAGATTGTGACGAAGGTGATCAAGTGATCACTGGAGATTTAAATGAAAGCTTTTCACTAGAAGTTGATATTTCCCGTAACTGTATTTTTGATGTGTTTTTATCATATGGATATGCTCCAGATGCAGAAGGCGCAGCTCCAGCAACTGATGGAACTGCTGGTGCTGATGGCTCAAGTTCTGATGATGATGGCAGCACAGACGGCACTAGTGGTGGTGCTGCCCTTGTTAGCTACGAAGGCGATGGCGGAGCTAAAGAATACTTAGATCAGAATTGCGCAACTTCAGGATGTCATGCCGCAGCTTCAATCTCCCCAGACTTAAGTAGCTTTGATGCTATTACCGGGGATAATAACTCGATTACTGATAGCATTGGTCGGATGGGAAGTGCTGGCGCTATAATGCCTCCTGGTGGGTCTCCTGCAGCTAATGCCGATGCCATTTCTTTGCTTCAGGGCTGGGTTGATAACGATTACGCTCAAGGTGGTGCAGCATTGGCATTGACTGATGTTTCGTTCCAAACAGCCTACTACGAGTCGGAGCCGATAGCCCTTACGAAAAATATTATGGATTCTCACGATCTTCTGACTTTAAAATTTAAGCTTTGCCGCACTACGGAAGGGCAAGCAGCAGGATTTTCTGATGCTGCAGTAGAGTGTATCCAAGGTGGTTCTTATAAGCGAGCTGGTTCAGGTAATGACACTACAGGAGGCAACACGGACGGTAGCACTGATGGTGGTAGTACCGATGTTGATGGTGGCGATGCTGATGGTGGCGATGCCGATGGAGGCGACGTCGATGGTGGAGACCCCAATGATATTGTGGGTGATCCAAACTCAACCCTGACATTTGCTGATGTACAAGATCTTTTCATCACTAATCCAGCTGCTGCTGTAGAAGGTTGTACTGCTGCAGGTTGCCATGGTGCCGAAGCCAAAGGCGTTAATGCTTCTTCAGATTATTCTTCGTACGAGAATATTGTCGCAGCGGAAAGTTCAAGTTCAGGAAGTATTCTTCTTTACTTAAAAATGGACTTAATGCCGAAGACGACCCCTTATGGGCTTGAGGATAAGCAAAAAATAGCGGACTGGATTGCTGCAGGAATGGCAGCAGCACCAGTAGTGGCGCCTGATCCAAATGCGGTGGTAACTAGCGAACAAGTCTTAGCCCTTCTTGGTGTTGGATTAGGTAACTGCGCTCAAGCAGGGTGTCATGCTGCGAACAATGCTGCAAGAATGGACTTATCAACGGTAGATGCTATTAAACTGCAGCCTAATGTCTGGATTGCTAGGTTGAACAACGCAACCATGCCCCTTCTTAATGGCGGTGATGCAGCTAATACTAGGTTATTGGAAGCTGCAGAAATAGCCATGATCCAAGAATGGATTGCTAATGGCACGCCTGATGCTGCTGACGTTGTACCTTAAAATTTTGCCTAATTAAGAAAAATATTGGAAAAGCTTTTACCATACTTGCATGCAGTTATGGTAGGGTGCCTCATGGACTACGCTTTTTAACTAAAACTATTTAAGTTTAAGTTCATCTTGGGAAAGAATAGCATGCACATCCTAGTATTAATTCTCTGTACTCTTATCCACTTATGGTCTGGGCTCAGTTTCGCAAAAGTTCCTAATAACCGTCTGGTCTTTGCATTCGAAGATGCCCCCCGCACCTATGATCCGCGTTATGCTGTAGATGCAAACAGCCAGTATGTTGAGGGGCTTGTCCATTGCTCTCTCGTTGATTTTGATAAAAAAGGCAAAGTAGTGCCTTACCTCGCTGAAAGCTGGCAGTGGCTCGATTCCAAAACACTAAAAATTCGCTTAAAAGCTGGAGCTTATTTTTCAAATGGTCAGCCTGTGAATCCAGATGATGTGAAGGCAAGTTATGAGTTCTTTTTTGCTCAAACTAAGCATCTTAGCCCTAGGGCCGGAGCTTTTAAGGGAATCAAAGAAATTAAAGTAGCCGGAAAAGAATTGATATTTACTTTGTCCGATCCGGATGCTTCATTTCTTGGCAATTTGAGCGTCGGAATCCTTCCTAAAGAGCTAGCTTTAGGTGGACACATTAGTACTCCGGAAAAAATTCCTAGCTGTGGAGCATTTACCCTTAAAAAAAAGGGTCTCACCGGAGTCTTGCTCGGAGTGAATTCCTATTATCAGCTTGGACCAAAGCCTAAGTTAGAAGAAATTGAAATCAAAATTGTTAAGGATGAAACAACTCGTTATGCAAAGTTGCAAAAAGGTGAGCTTGATCTTGTTCAAAATGGCCTTGGGATCGACAAGATCTTGGGGATTATTAAATCTAAAAGCTCAAATCTAAAATTTGACCGCTTAGCAGGTCTTAAAACTCGGTATTTGGGGTACAACATTAAAGATCAGTACCTCAAAAATCAAAAGGTACGCAAAGCCATCTCTTTAGCTATTAATCGTGATGCTATTATTCAATACCTTTTAGGAGGTATGGCTAGCAAGGCTGCTACCATGCTTCCTCCATATCACGAGTACTTCAATCAATCCTTAGAGCAAGCGGAGTATGATCCTAAGAAAGCCAATAAGATTTTGGATGAATCGGGATTTAAGATCAAAGAAGATGGCTTCCGTTTCATGTTGAGTTATAAAACCACCAATCGTACCTCTAGCTTGGGTATTGCTAAGGCAATTGCCTCTGACCTGAAAAACATTGGCATTAAAGTCGAGGTTGAAACCTTAGAATGGGGGCGATTTAAGGCTGATGTGGATAAGGGCCATGTACAAATGTGGGGATTGGCTTGGATAGGCTTTAAAGACCCCGATATCTATCACTATGCTTTTTCTTCACATTCGTTTCCTCCTGATGGTGGCAATAGAGGCTGGTTTCATGATCCAGAAGTCGACATGCTTCTAGATAAAGCCCAGGAAACTATCGATTTTACTAAAAGAAAAAAAATATATGATAAGGTGCAGGTGCAGTTGTTTGAGAAGAGCCCTTATGCATTCCTCTTTCATGAAGATCATGTTGTGCTTATGCAGCCGAACGTCAAGGGATTCGAACTGTATGCTGATGGCAGGTACAGTTCCCTGCGGCATGCGTACAAGGAAAATTAAAATTAAGTCTGCTTAGCGCCAGTGCGGTGGATAGGCATTTTCAGCACTTGGAAGATTCTTGATGGAGTCCAACCATCTTGAGACAGCTTTGAAGTGCTTTTCAAGGGGTAGAATAGGCCATTCCATAACTTTAGCATGCTCTTTGGTCTTAGCCCTTTCTAGGCTCATGAGTGTAGGAGCTAAATGATAGTCGGCAAGACTAAGCTTGTTTGAGCAAAGGTAGTCATGGTACTGCAAGCGAGACTCCAGTCTGGACAATTCTTTATATAATAGTTCCAGGTTCTCATTCAGGACATTATATTGGCCTGCAATTTGTCCACGAAACATCGCTCTGACTAAGACTTGAGCTGACGGCTCTATTGTGCCCTGGATTTCACAGCAAAGCTCATTGATCTTGGCAGTCGCTTCAAGACTTTTGCCTTGTAGAGAGTCGTCAAGGTATTTTTGGTCCAAATACCTCATGATGGCTCCGGACTCTTTCAAGACAAAACCTTTGTCATTGATTACTGGAACTTTACCTCTATCATTTAGTGAAAGAAACGCAGGACTTTTTTGTTCCTTATTTTGTACTTCCAGTTTTTTCGACTGATAGTTGATACCCTGAGTTTCGCATAGAAGTAAAACCTTCCAACACGGGCCACTGCCGCTGATCCAATAAATTTCCATTTCTCACCTGTATGCAGATTAACTAAAAAAACATAACAAATGCATAGCAAAAATCACCTGAAGAAGCTATGCATTGCTTAGCTATCTAGCAGAAACGGTCAGAACTGGGCGACCTAAACCTAGCATGGTATAGCTTGGCATGCTCCCTACGGCTAAGAGCACTGACTGAACTCTAAAAACTCGTCATACAAGCCGAAGACATATTAAAAATCAATTTTCGCACAGATTAGGTATTATGCTGAATTTACATATGAATTCAGGAAATCTGTGGGCATGAAACTAAAAAATATCA
>JBGCDR010000330.1:0-7098 GCA_045105515.1 Oligoflexales bacterium | reverse complement strand
ATACCTTTGCTCATAAGTGAGATTGGCAGACATAAATACCCCTTTCTTGCAAGCAGATTAGCCTCATAGACTAAACTAAATCCGCCTTCCGAAGCGATGGAATTTTTTCTTCTGCACTTAATCTAGCAATCCGCCAACTCTTTAAACTCGCTCTACAGAATAGTAGTCGCTATTTACCCGATACCCTCAGTATTAGGCAAGGGTCTGGGTTATACAATATATCAAAAGCATATGATCTTTATTTAAGACTGAGTCAAGAATGGCAACGGGCAAACTCGGACCATTCTAAACAAAGTCCTTTCGCTTATGAATTAGAGGCAAGAATAAAGCAAGGAGCTGTAGATCAAGAACAAGAAGGGATCTATGCATTCAACTATGAGTCCTCACGATTGGTTAGTCTGAATCTAAGCGAAGAAAGCAAATTATTAATAGATCCTCTCTACTTTTATGCTCCACTTTCCTTAACCCATGAAAGTGATTTTTTTGAGGTGCCAGAAATCTTAAACCTACAGGCCTCCGGAGTTAAGTTTCAGCTCAAGTTTAATCTGAATAAGTTAGAGAATAGGTCTGGGGTATTCTCTGATGTAATTTCGATAGCCCGTAAATCAGATGGATTGGTGCTCTTGCGTATTCCTGTTGTTTTACAACTAAGTGGCAAAGCAAGCGATGGTCGAATGCTTACAAATATCGATGCCAAGATGCAAGCATTTGACATATGGCGCATGCCCATCAAACTTGAAAGTCCTTCTTCTGTGATGTTCGATGGTATGGTATTGGCAAACTCAGGCTTTGAAGGTGCAAGATTAAACATATATATTCGATCAGAAGAAGGTCACGTTTCTGCTTATCATCGACTTGGGCTCCAGCAAGCTTTGACACCGGTTCATTATCAGTCTGCTCTGTTGCCAAAAGGCAACTATGAATTATTGATTTCACGGAATTACGGAAGACCGGCCGTATTGGGGCCTATACAAGTCTTTGGCTCATTTAGTAAGCCTAAAATAAAGATTTTATTGTCAGAATCGAATCCAGAAACTCAAATGACTTAGATGCTTATCGAAGCGTCTGAACAAACTAGGTGGACTAAAGCTCATCTCAAGATTGAAGGAAAAAGATATAAAACTATTTTGAAAAAGGGCCGCAAGGGTCATCAAATGGCTTTCTTAGGGTCATTTCGTTTGCCACAAGATAACGTTAAACTTAAACTAGGTCTATCCCAATCAAAGCTATTTCGTAACTATCGGTCTATGTTGCATATGAATTTGGCGATGTTGGATACAGAAAGTTTAGAACCTCTTTATCGTGGGTGGGTAGACGTTCAGGACTTGGGTAGCGTCCTGCAAACTATAGAACTTAATAGTACCGCTAGTGAAGTTGATGTGATTGCCTATCCCAATGTTGTTAACTGGGAAAACATTTATGAGCATCAAATATATATGGAATTTGAGCAAGAATATCCAGATGACGCCAAAAAACAAGGAGATAATGACCATGAGTATCTGCTAGAACGGGGACAAAAAACTGTTTTAAGTTTTGGCCCTTTCGAAGCTTTGCAGGGTGAGTATGGGTATTTAGAACTTGAAACTCAAGACGTTGATTCTAAAATAAGTATTCCAATTACCTTTTAAGAGGCGGGCTTATGGAAAGCTAATCGAATTAATTAGGCTTTCAAATTCTAACCACTTTAATCCCGGTTCGTTGCTGCGATTGGTTTGAAGGTAATCTTTCACTTCTTTTAGCTTAATTGAGGGGTTTTCAACTTCTTCGTTTATAAGCATCGTAAATGCGATGTTGGCATTCAATAAGGTCTGTGCTTGATTGGAAATATTTAAGCGAGATAGATTATGAGGCGTTGTAACACTATTTTTCATTAGCGTACCACCTGTATTCTGTTTAAGATAACTAATATTGAGACTGAACAAGTTCGCCTCTGGTGATAGAGATGCTGGTAACAATATGATCTCAAAGGCAAGGGTCTTGCGGCTTCCTTGGTCCAATTGAACTAGCCTGATTTTATCATCGAGTGCTCGTCCATTCTCATGTTGGTAGCCAAGTAACTTAAATTTGCTAACCACTGAAGAATTAAACTCGATAAAAGATTTGACATCAAAATAAGGACCATCTTCGAGTTCGTTGCTATCAATAATAATGCTAAGTAAGTAAGTGTCTGTATTCCATAAACTTTCTGTCAAGTTGTAGCTAACCTTAAAAGGATCAACAAAGCTGTCCTGGGGAAAATCGCTAAAATGATCGACAAAATCTTCGATTGCTAATTTTGGTAAGTACATATTTGCTGCGATAGCATCTTTTAATTCTTGCACAGAGCTTGAAGAACTTTCTAGTGGCAGGTGCTCACGATTGGATTCAAGAGCGTTTACAAAGCCTTGGGTAACTTTAACGATCCTCGATCCGCCTGATGACCTACTATCAGGCATCCCTGCTGTTTCATTTACATCGCTGTCACTAGAAATTTCGTTCATCTCATCATAGATGACACCATCTTCTGGACTTATTTTGTCGCTTTGTATTTCGCCGCTCTCATTTGCATTGCTATTTTCCTCAACACGCTTATCTTTCGTATCTGGACCATCAGCTCCAATGCGATCGGGATTGCCAATAAAGGTCCCGCAATTAACAAAAATCGCGACCATAAGTAAGAAAGAAAGGTTTTCAAATAAACGTCTCATCTTAAGTGTCCTGTCCTTTAGATAGGAGGTCAAATTCAGTTAATGGAAAAAATTGTACATTAATCTGATAAATTGCAGCTGTATTATCAGAGCTTTCTTCTTGTCCAAGCATATTCATCTGAAACTGATAGATTTGCTCTTTAATTTTATGGATCAGAGGTTCAGAAACTTTCATAGTAATACTCGAAATATCACGTTTTTCTTTGTCAACAGCACTCACAGCTGATTTAGCTAAATCTATGCAGGCCTGGTGATATCGTGCAGCGAGCAAGCCGGAAACAGAGCGTGGAGTCTTTAGGTCGCGGTCAACAGAAAAGTAACGATCCTGTTCTGCATCGAAGCGAATGAAACCTAATCGTTCAAGGAGATCAAAGCTCCCTTTTACCTGCTTAGGTCTTAGACTTGGCTTAAGCATTTTAGCGATTACATTGGAGTCTTGGCTTAAGCCGGGAAGGCTAATCAACTCCTTAATAACAGGGTGATACCACTCACTTACAAATTCTAGTTGATCATGGTTAAGTTGAGAAGGATCCGCTTTAGCCCTGATTTCAATAAGTTTTTTTAGGGAGTCAGTTTTTTCATCAGGATCCTTCGCATTACAATATCGAACCAACAGCAAGAGGTATTGACGATCATAGTTCTTTAGTTGCAGGGTGTTAATAAACTTCTGTGCAGCTTTGATGCTAAAAGTGCGTCTGCCTTTGATAATCTGGTGGATTACACCCGTTGCAGAAAATCCTAAGTCTGAGGAGAAACGAATGTAGGTATAAGAATGGACCTTTTCTTTTACTAGGTCATATAATTCTTGAATATATTCTTTGTAGTCCAAGTAGCTAAGTGGGCTTAGATAGAACTTCTTTAGTGATATGGGCTCTTGATCTTTCGTTTTCATAGAGAATATTGTCCTGCCTGTTAAAATCTATCTTGGCCATCTAAAGAACTTATCGGAAAATTTTTATGGTTTCTTGAGCATAATTTTTATCTTCTCATTTTAGGTTGTTAAGATATAAATTGCTAGTAATCTTGATTTGATTTTTGGTCATGGAGTAAAAATTACGACTAGCCCGACAAGAGTTTATTTGCAAACAATTTGCCACCCAACAGCATAGTAGGCTTACCTTAAGCCTAATGTTGGCGAAATATTGGCCAAATATAATAATTTTTGGTTTCATTTAGTTTAATTAAGAGTATTAATAGAATTCGTTTCTAAGCTAGTTTTATTCGATGATCTTAAGAAAAAGTCACACCTAACGATAGTTCGATTTTGACATTTATTCTAATGTGTTAGCTTTTGTTTTTTCTTTCCAGTAGCTCTTTTACTGTTTGATTCCAGCTTTCATAACGTCCCACTACAGATGTAAGTGTTTCCTTCAATTTCTTAGGTTTTAGCGGTTTGAGAAAAACTTCTCTAGCTCCGAGGTTGAAGCAGCGATAAGCAACAAGCATTTTTTCCATGCCGGTTATAACAATAAAGTCAATACTCCAAGAAAAGCGCATACACTTTTTTATTACGTCATCGCCATACATATCAGGAAGTAAGATGTCGGTAATCACGATGCGAATCTTTTGCTGTTCAATTGTTTCAAGGGCCTCGATTGGATTGAGAAAACAGATGGGTTTGAGACCTTCTACACGATTAACTATTGCTGCAATAACTTTGTTTTGCAGAGGGTCGTCTTCAATGATCGCTACATCCATGGGTAAGTCAATGTGCATGACACTTGCAATCCACTAATTATGAACGGATAGGAATAATCCTCATTATAACATAGGCTGGACCAGCTCGGTGCGGAATAAGAAAGTCTGGATAATCCTGTGTTGGTTTTAACTTTATTTATAGAAAAAATACTGAAAGTTGCTGTGAAATATCGAACTAAGACCCTTTTATCATTAAAAAAAATTTATTAGCTAAGCTTATGGTTTATTGGCTTATAGTTTTATTTTTTTGGGACGATAAGGTGAGATAGGTAAAAAGAAGGTAGGGTTTTGCTGATGAAAGAAAAGCGAAAATATAAGAGATTAGCTCTTGAAGATATTTCAGCAAGATTGTTTTACGATGATGACAAGTCTGAAGTAGACTTTTGCCCAATCAATGTATCGAAACAGGGTTTTAGCATTTTTGTAACTCGTCATTTTTCTGAGGGGTCACAATTGACTCTAGAGCTGAGTGTAAAAAATGTACCTCTGGTAGTGAGATGGTGTCGAGCAAAAGAAGACGACCCAGCAGTATTTCGTTGTGGTTTGGAAACCAAGGACTCGGATGAACAGTTAGATGAGCTTATTAAAAATGAGCTTTCGTACTAATTTCACTTATTGTTCCCAAATAAATTTTAAAAAAGTGCAATCCACTACCGCATTAAGCTGACTCTTCTTTCAATTCATCTGAGTTTGTAGGAGGGCTTTTAAATACTCCATCAGGAAAGATTTTATTGAGAGCATTAAATGCAGCAATGCGGTAACCCTCTGCGAGGGTAGGGTAGTTAAAGACGAGATTTACGAGGTCTTGGATGTGGCTGCCTTGAACCATAAACGCTAAACCAATATGAATTAGGTTGCAGGCATCATCCCCGACAATATGAATCCCAACAATTTTGTGGCTGTTTTTGCAAACTAATAGCTTAAGTAGCCCGAAGCTGTCTCCTCTGATGTATCCCCTTGCAATTTCATTGTAGGCGGCTCTACCAACCACATAATCTCTATTTTCAACCTTAAGCTCTTCCTCGGTTTTTCCTACCATAGAAAGCTCAGGTATCGTGTAGACTCCAACCGGAAACAATTTCGGAAAGGAGCCAATATTAACTCCAAAGGCGTGGCATGCTACATGCCTACCTTGTTGGGAAGATGTGGCAGCTAAAGCTGGAGGTCCTATTGCGTCACCAGCTGCATAGATATTGTTGATACAGGTTTGGAAATTCTCATTCACTATGATGGCGCCTCGTTCGTTCATTGGGATGCCTAGCCTTTCAAGGCCAATACGTTCGGTGCATGAAACCCTGCCGGCAGCGTAAAATAGCACCTCAGTATCAAAAGTGTGGGGGCCAGCTGTGGACATAACTCTTGAACCCTTAAGTTGAATATGCTCCAGGCATTCACCCAAAATAAACTTTACACCGAGGTTTTCCATTGACCGTTGTAACTCCCCTCCTATCTCGGAATCAAGATATTGAAGGATCCTAGACCGAGAGTCTACAACCGTTACGTCGACCCCTAATGCACTAAATATACAAGTATATTCACAACCCACCACTCCGGCTCCATAGATCACCATGGACCTGGGTACAGAGTCTAGCTTTAGAATTTCGTCCGAATCCACAACCCTCCACCCATCAAAGGGGATGTTGTCAGGTCTTCGCGGTCTAGATCCCGTTGAAATCAAAGTGTAGTCACTTTTGATGGTAAAAGGGGTTTCGTTGAATGGTAAGACGCGTACGGCAAATTTATTTTCTATAGAGCCGTATCCTTCAAACATTACAATGTCATTGTTTTCTATATGCTTTCTTATCAATGCTTCTTCTTGTAGGGATACTTTTTTAGCTCTACCAAAAAGCTTTCCAGTGTGAAGGTCGGCTACCACTCGGTCAACCCATGCTCCTCCCACATGGTTTCTGATGCTATGAATCGTTGCCAAACTCTCGCGCAAAGTTTTCGATGGAAGGGTTCCAGTGTGGATCCAGCATCCTCCAATACGGTTTGGCATTTTTTCAATGATACAAACTTTTTTCTTTAATTTTTCTGCTTGGACAGCCGCATGAATTCCGGCGGGGCCTGAGCCGATTACACACAGATCAAAAGAACTGACTCCATCTTTTTGTTCCGGGCTCGGAATAGATGCTAGGGATTTTTCTGTCATGTTGGACACCTTCGTAAGCTACATCTAAAGTGGATATCGGCACTAAATAATCTTTCTTAAATGAGTCAGCATGTTTAGATACAATAAGTAGATCTAGTAAATTTATGGGGAATGACCAATGCTCAACGTTTTCTTAATAAGCTTGATACCTCTGGTGTTGTTTGCAGTTGTTAATTATTACCGAGGCTTAGAAGCTGGGGTTTGGACTGGTGTTATAGGCTCAGCCTTACTAGGATTGGTTTTCTGGATTGTTTTTGATTACATGGACTATGAAGCAGTTATAATGGTGTTATTACTTCTGGTCTTAGGGCTTATTTCCATAAAATCTAAAAAAGAAATTTATTTTAAGCTTCAACCAGTCGCATCTGGATTGATTTCAGTTGGTATTTTGGCTTGGTTTCAGTTCTTCGATCCACCATTTTTTGTTCAATTTCTTCCGAAAATGCAGAAAATTATGCCTCCCGAACAACTTGAGCTAATGAATCAGCCTGAGTTCTTACAAGCTATAGAGAGAGTCTCTTTATATTGTATTGTTTTGATTTCACTTCATACGGTTTTGAT
>JBGCDR010000329.1:0-6994 GCA_045105515.1 Oligoflexales bacterium | reverse complement strand
ACTATTGAAGCACAGAAAAAATGGAAAATGTTTCCTAATTTGGAAAAGTCAAAAGAAGGTTTCCCAGATTTGACGAAATTTATCTTGAATTATTAGGCAAGTAACGGATATTGGTAACCCCATAGGACCAAAAGACACAATAAATATTTTTTTTGGTCACTTTATTTTTTAAATAACCATTTACCAATAGACAAAATTTTTAGTTCCACAGCTATCTAAAAGTGTATACCATTGCATGGTTCATTTTTATAGCTAGAGGCGTGATATATGGTAAAGGTTACCCTTAATAACATATTTAGAAGTGTTTTTTTAATTTTGTCAGCGATATTTGTACTACTGTTCAAAAGGTACGAGGAGATAAATATTGACAAGAAAAACAATGCTGAATCTAGCAAAATTTACCCAATCGCAACCAAATGAAAACACTCTGAAGTCAAATATATCAGAAAAAGATGAAAGTCCACGAAACCGACTCGAGCACCTGTTGATACAAGATGATGAAGAGACAACGCTAGCTTTAAAAAACAATACTAAATGCCCAACTACCCATGCAGTGATAATGAACTTTGTTCGCAAATATGGGAAGAGGTTCGAAAGTAATTTTAAGCGGATATTTAACAAGGCGAATTTTACACTGGAAGACATACTTTTAACTGCGGACATCAGGGGTATGCAGCCTTCCGAGGTTGTAGCAAGGATCTTTGATGAAAAAGGGTATCACAACAGTATAAACAAGTCTGACTTAAATATTCTCAAATTCCACGCTGAATTAAATCATTCCGAGCGGCGTAAATTACGGCAAGTAGTATATGAAGACATTGATCGAATCGAGCAAAATAAAAAGTGGATTATTCTCTTACCCGAGCTAGCCAGTCTTAATGAGGAGCAATCAAAATTCGTTCTCTCTGCGATAAAAACAGCAAAAAATATATAATTACATTCTCATTCCTTTTGTCCTTCTTCTTATCGGGATGGCTGGTAAAATTGGAGTTGGATCAATATATAGGTGTTTTTAAAAGTTCATTTACTCCAATGGCAATGGTGTCAATTAAGGGAGGTAAATACCATCAGATTGGATTAGATCTCGAATATCTACAACAGTCCTTTAGTCAGCTTTCTGAATTTGAAATTTTAGGGAAATTTGATGGAAAATATTACCATATTTCTGGCAATAATGGCTTAAAAAAGCAGGTGACTATCAAAGCGGATTCAGAGTGGCGTGAAGGGCGTTTTCTAATTTCCCAATACCTTGTACTCAACTATCAAGAGCAAGGTATCGTTATTATTATGAAGTTTTTTAATGACATTTTTTACATCTATTTCATCCGAAACTTGATGGCGTTTTTCGGGTTAATAGCTGCTGTAGCCAAAATAGTGGCGTTCTTTTCAAAGAAAGAAGCTGCTTTCTACCTTAACTGGAGCTCACATGAAACGGGCCACCTTCTTGAAGAAAAAGACAAAATAGCTGCATTTAAAAAACGTACTTCCGAATCGGTTGCACTCCTTCTTAATTGGGGAAAAAAGAACGAATACACACCAAAGTTATCTGCGCTTATTGATTTGCTATCAGAGGCTTACTGCTCAAACAGAATAATTGATAAAGAATACGATCACGACGAGAACATTTGTGTAACAGATCAACCTCTTTCCTTGGCACTTTGCAATGTTTTAAGAAATGCAAAGAGATTTTCCGTCAATGGGAGAGTTCGAATAGCAACCCTTAGCGACGATAAAACTCTAGTATTTATCATAAAAAACCGGGTAAAAGAAAAAGTTTCTCCAGCTGATCAGAAAAAAATGAATGATCCCAAATCTAATGATCGCAGTGGTCTTAAAATTACCTATGCTGCGCTAGAAGTTATTAAAGGGGCTATTACAAATACTTTTACTGAAAGAGAAACTATCGTTGAAATCAAGGTACCTAGAAAAATTATTGAGAGAAAATACCATAATATCACTTCAGAGTTTCTCAAGACTCCCGTAATTGCGATTATTGACGACATTAAGAGAATTAGAGAGAGCATTGATAGAAGCGTTAAAACACATGGATTTAAGACTAGAACCTTCTCTCATATCGATGATTTTTTCGACGCTGTTGAGAAGGGGGATTATTTTGATTGCGTCATTGTAGATAGATACGGCGAAGAACACGAAGATCCGCAAGCCGAAAATTGGGATGCAGTTGAGGGAGATTTCGTAGGAAGCGCAAAATCATACGGTTTTTTTGGTCCATCCATCTTAGTAAGTCAATCTAGTTTCGCACCTCATAAAAAAAGTGGTTTTAAATTACTTCTATCAAAACAGGATGATAACGATTGGCGAAAGATAATTGATGAAATTTTAAGCAACAAAAGATAAGTTGCAAACCTAGATTTTTTTTGTATTTTGGTTCTTAATAAGACCAAAATTTGGTTTTGTTGATTTTTCGAGAATAAAGTATGCCTAGAAAAAAACCTCAGATCCCACACGATGTTGCAATGGAGTTAAAAGATAATCTTGTTGATTATCGTGGGCAGACTGAATTTACCCGAGGTAAATCGGAGAGAAGTTGGAGAAGGCTTTCAGATAAAATTCAGGTTAGTAGAACAAGGCTATCGCAATTAGCTAATTGGAATGAACGGGATCAGGTTGATTTTATCAACGCTGATGATGTTCTAGCTTTGCAGGGATTTTTCGGCGGATTTAAATCAATGAATGAAATCATAGACAACTCCAGTCCGACAATAAAAAACTATCTAGCAGTAAATAAGCCTAGAAGCTACAAAGCACCTTATGCAAAGCAGCGTATGGTTGCTATTCCAACAAGCCTTCTTTTTGATTTTGAAAATTTTTTAATTCTCTTTTTAGCATCTAATGGCAAAACTGACGTTGATTATGTATTTGATATGGTTGGTAAAAACGCTATAGACAAAGTTACAGAATTAGAGAATCAAGGTTTTGTCGGGGTACTTAATGACAAGCTAGTCATAGCAGGTGGGGGGTATGCTAAGTTCCCGTTAGAAGTTATCAATCTTCACCTACCTGAACTCGAAAAAAGGTTTTTTAGTGACGGAGAATATTCGGTACTTCACTACCTTTTCTATGCTACGACGCCAAAAGGTATAAAAAGGTTAAACGGACTTTTAAATGAGTTCATAGCAAAAGCAACTGAAATACTCGAAGAAGAAGAGGAAGAAGGAGATATACCAGTATTTTTAAATTGCTGGTTCGATCAATTATCGAAGGGGTAGTCATGTTTAGAGAATTGAGAGTCAAACTATTCGCAATTTTGTTGTTAGCTGGTTGGTCAGTTTCAGCTCTGTCTGGGACTGATGGAGGTTACCACCCAAATGAGATTGAACTGCAAAGCGTCAAAAGCGCTGAAGATCACGGATGTGGAGGTGGAAACGGCTAAAAAAAGTAGTCTTCCGCGCTAAATATCCAATGCTTTCGCTTTATAATGTTAGTATCTTTTGAAACATAATGAACTATGTGATTATGTTTGATCCCTGCAATCACAGACTTATCAAACAAATACCTATTCATCTCTCTTATAGATTCCGCTGATGGATTATCGGCAGATATTTGTGAAACAAGCTCTTGCAGCATAGGGTCATTCAAAGCAACTTTGAAGCTAGTTGGTTCTGGGCTAGGGGTTAGAAGATCAATGTAGTGTTTAACTGGAACTGCAGCATCTACACCGGAGTAAAAACAAGAAACATTAAAAGTATCATTATTTTTGTTTCCTATTCTCAAATCTAGCCTTTTAGCGGTTTTATTCAAAAGCGCAATAAAATTTTCTTTTGCCTTAAAGGTTGGTACTATTTCATATTGCTTTAAGTAATCTACGATTTCTCTTCTTTCATTGTCAGAGAAGGGCTCAGTTAAACTTCGATTCAATTCGCATAGAGGTTCATATCCGGCTGTAATTTTAGTGATTATTGACCCTTGAGGGGTATCACCTTCCATTTCAATTGTTCTACGAATTTCTGATGTAAAAAACTGGCGAACTCTTTTGTTGTCAAATGGAGGCTTTGAATCCACTAAATAGATAAATTGGAATCGATTATTTGGGTGAGTAAAATCCTCGACGAGGTGTCCGTAGTTCAACAATTTTTTATAATTATCATGAGTAAAATACCCTGAATCAGTAGTGGCAACATGATTACTAGAGATATATTTTGCGTATAGGTGCCACTCATTTGGATTGATACCAACAATAGATATATCTGACTTTCCAGTCATCTGAACAATTGGGTAAGAACCATCTTTAATCCAAAATCCTCCAGAAGAAAGAGGAGTTCCTCCAATAATTTCACCTGTTAATTTATCGATTTGTTTCTCTGGAACAATTCCAACAGGGTGATCTGCTGCCCACATAAATGGGGAAATATTCTCGTTCACAAATGTTAGTACTACATTATCGCCTTCAACTTTGATTCCTTCAAATTCATGCTGCAAGGGATACTCTTTCTCCAACCATTTATCAATTCCAACCAAGAAAGATAAGGTCGCATGAGTTGGTACGGAGCGGGCGTATCTCTTAATTGTCATTGCTACGTCATTAGCTGTAATTAAAGAGTCATCATTGAACTTGGCGTCTTTAGAGACTGTAAAAACAACCTTATTTTTAAACTTGTGGAAATAATTTAGAATCCGTGAGCTAAGTTCACCATTTAGTTTCAGCCTAAGTGGAGGCTCAGAAACCAAACCACTGATGTATACATTTTTTCCGTATTCTGAATAAAGAGGGTCAAGATTAAATCCATCGAAAGTTTCTATAATAAGTGTCGGTGTATTTTTTTTAAGATGATCGATAATTCGTTGATCGATTGAGAACGCCGTATTTGCTATAATTAAGAGTATTAATGATATGGTTTTCATGATCTGGGTCTTCCCTAGCAACAGACTATTTGGACAGTGTATTGGCAAAGAGCTTATGTCAAATACACAGTTTATTTTTTATACAGCCTTTCTTATATCTCTTTTGCTTAGTCTGCAACAATTCTATAAGATTTGTGAATTTTCATTATATATAGACGAGATTTTCTAGAGTTTAAACGCTAGAATTATATATAAATATCTTTAGATTTAGAGTCTTAATGAGAAATTAGATACGAGGTCTAAGTGTAGGTTTTTTCCAGCATCAAACTTCGCAAGTCCTTTGCAAATACCCCGACATGCCTCGACCTACCCTTTGAATCAAGCTCTCCTGCTTTCTTGACCAAAGAAAACCAAGAAAAGAGCTCATGATCAGATTAATCATCAAGCTAACCCTCCTTTGCCATATCAGCTTTGTCGTATCTGCTTCGGCGATACTTATTGAAGATAGTCGTTTTGAAAACAGTTCAATTTTATATGAGTACCCGTCAGGGCGGCTTGTTAATTTGGACGATAGGCGATTTATTTTGCTTGGGTATACCTCAGGATCTAAAGACTTTATCTGAGCTAGAATCGGTGCCTCAAGCGCTCTGAGAGTGATGATCTGTTTTTCAATGCTTTTTGCCTCCTGACTCTGCTTTGCGGCGGTGTTCACTCGAGATTTGGCAGAAGAATCAAGAATACCGACCATGACGACCACCATAGCAACCGTTCCGCTAGTTAGCCATAACTTCCATTCAAGGTTGCTTACCCAAGAAGCCATACTGCTAAGTAGGATCAAAGAAGCCTCAGACAGAATCGCAATTAGCAGAGCCATGCCTGTACTATAGGACATGGACTCGTAGAGTGAAACCTGTTCAGAGACTAGGAAGAAGGTATTGAAACCAAGGAACGTGAGAATCAAAAGTGATAGCCCAAAAATTGGCAGCTTTTCTATAAATATATTGGCGATAGTTTTCTTCTTTGCTAATTTAGCGCCGTTAGAATTCGCGATTCCGCTAACAATAGCCTTCTGCTCTTTGCTATCCGGCATTAACTGAGTAGCAGGCTTGACCATATCCTGAATTGTCTCAAGAGCCGATTCTATTCCTCTAAAACTATCTCTAAGCTCCACAAGCAATTCGGCTTGATTCTGCTTATCAAAATTGCTAGATTTTCGCTTAATAGAACTCCCGGTTCTCCCATTGGCGACAGAGTTATGGTTGCTTTGGCAGTAGTTTCGGCTACTGTCGCTTAACTCACAACTTGTACCAGAAATAGAGTCTGGTAAGCTGGTCTTGTCGGACGTCCTCGCAGATTGCTCGACGGTCTGTGGCTCTTCTTTCGCGGGTCGGGCCACAGATTCAAACATCGAACTAACACTTCCTAATTCACTTTCTTTCTTCAAAGCTCTTCTCCTCTTCTTTTGAGAATTGATACGATTCTTGTTTTTAGGATCGCTACGATACGCACGATGATATTTTGCTTCCTTGGACTGACTTTGCCCATTTGAAGCAGTGGTAAATAATTTGGTGCTTTCCTCATTCCCATCGAATAGTCCTCCTTGTGCCATTGTCATTCTACTCCTGCCTCCAAACATGAAGTGAAATGTCTGTATGAATAATTACGCCTCCTGGTGCAATACTTTGCGACTGCTTCAAGTTGCTCCCAAGGCCACGAATCCATGAGTCTTAGGAACCCGAATATAGATTTTGTATTGATAATCCCTTGACCCTTCTCAATTTGTGCCAGAATCAAAGTATCAAAGGCTAAACCTACCTTTTGCGCTTTACGTCTGTAAGTGGAATCCAAAGACTTAGCTTTGTACCACTGAGAGTTTGTACCACCCTCAGTTTTTGCGCCTTTACCATCAAGTCTTTTGTACTCTCGGATGAATTGCGCCTTTTGGAAGAATTCTACATTTGTGCCATCATCGACCACTTGCAATTTGCGCCCGATCCAAGAGTTTCCGAGCCAGTAGTAATTATCAAGATAAGCAACATACCCATCACAACGGACCTTCTTTTCAGACAGATCTGGAAATTTAAATGCATCTAAATCATCGTCATTTTTTAAAGGCTTACCGGACTCATTTACAGAAAATAAAGAACTTTCCGAACGAGATTTTAGAACATAACTTTCATCTGGATCCCGT
>JBGCDR010000328.1:0-5301 GCA_045105515.1 Oligoflexales bacterium | reverse complement strand
TTATAAAGCATCAAGTTGGCCTTGATAGGACAAAAATAAATTAGTACGAAATAGTTGAATTAACTGATGTGTCGGAAAATTTAAACAAGTAGTTATACTGACTCAATTAAGAAATAAAAGCATTTCGGTCAATGCTCCTCTTCACCAGTCATCTCAACTGAACTTGGCAGAGAATCTATAGGCTTTGCGAGGTCTAATAACTCCTCTGTAATTTCAACATTTTGTGACTCATATTCTAGATAGCCTATTAAATCTGTTCCTAATACAACTTTATTGCTCAACATCATAACAAATAAAATGAAATACATATTTTTTTGGTTAAAAAAAGCGCACATAGATTCTCCATACAAAGTTACTAGACCAAAACCGCAAAATAAATAAAACATCATAAAATATTATGCAACTTATTGTTCCATATTTTATAAATAAAAAGGCTATTTTTTAGGAGATTTAACTAAGATGACCGAATATCAGTCACATGCCCAATTAATAGGCGAGTAGTCATATGAACTTTATTTCAAAATGATTTTAAAAAATAAGATGAGATAAGATGAGATAAATCAAACAAGCTCCCTTTCATCTTCTTCCCAATGCTGATGATTCTGCTTTTCTTCAGAATGAGGAATTGAATGAACGGTCCGGGTGGGAAATGCAAATTTAGCTCCGCAAGAATGGATAATTTCCATAATTGATAGTAACACTTCTTCTCTTATTTCCAGGTAAGCATACCATTTTGGAGTTCTGACATGAGCATAAAATTCAATATCCAGTGAATGTGAACCAAGTTCCAGTAGTCTCACCCGCGAGTATCCATCTTGAACAATTTTTGGATGCTTTTCCTGAAGTGACCTCAGCTGCTTCAAAATATGCCGCATAAGTGAGGGACTCGTATCATAAGTAAGTTGTAAAGTAGTCTCCAATTTTATTTTATCCCGCCGGCTCAAGTTCTCCAGTTTCATTTGGGAAAACTCTCGATTAGGAATTATTAAAATACTTCTTTCTAGGGTTCTAATTCTTGTAGACCTCACACCAATATCTTCAACTTCACCAATCCTTTCATCAAACATACAGGTGTCACCTATCCTTACGGGTTGGTCTGTCATAAGAGCAACCCCTGAAAACAGATTTTCCAGTGATTTTTGCGCTGCTAGCGCCACAGCTATACCACCAACTCCTAGACCGGCAAGAAGTGCCGTGATATTAACATCAAAGATCTGTAAAACAACTAAACCACTAAAACACACTAAAACAATTTTAAAAAATCTTCTCGTGAGTGGTACCGCTGAACTTGCAGCGTAAAAACCACGCCTTTTTAGTATTTTTTGGAAAGAAATAGTAAATACATCACTGGATTTAAAAGCTAAGGCAAGAAAAAAGAATGTTAAGCCACATAGACTTAAGACCATAATTAGATGCTCAATGACCACTGTTAAATGAAGTATCTTGGTACTCAAATAAAACAAAATTATATAAAATATAAAAAACAAAGGCTTATTTAATGATTGAAAAGAGTCAACTGAAGGAAAAATACTTACAAACTTATTCAACTTACTGATATATTGTAGGGTTTTATTTCCTACTATTTTTGCAATAAAAAAAGTAAAGAGTGCAATCATTAGCAGGACAATCCACTGCCAATACGGTAATCCGAATAAATTACTATCCACCAAAACCTTAGGTAAATAATCTGCGATTGCAAAATAACTCATCTCTTTATGCAAATCATCTACTTTTTTAAGGGTTTTTTGAGAAAATTTCCAAACCAGGGTTTTAGGCCCCCACAGCCTTTCCATATAAATTGGGTAGTCTTTGTTTTCAAATTGAATAATTGAGATTCGTTCTTGAGATTTATGCAGGCCGTCTTTTTGATATCCTTTTCGCTCACTTGACAGTGTTATATCTTCCAAGCGAACAGAGCGATCAAAAATATATTTTAGTTTTTTAGCTAGGATTTTTCCCTGTTCTTCACGTTTAGACTTGGGAACAAAGCGCAGGTCCAAAAATTCCACAGCATTCTCGTAATCGCCTTCATCGCAGTATGCATTGAACTGTGAAAAACTACCTTCAGGCGTATCTCTGCGATGGTCATCTTTAAAATTAAAGATTTCTGTATGATCGGGCTCTGGCAAGATATCCGTAGCGTACACTACATTGCCTATGAAAAAGCAATGCAAGAAAACAAGCGATTTTAAAAATTTACCTGTAGACTTAATCATAGGTGTATTTTATCCTAAGATGGCCTTCAATTAGAGGGTAAATTCGTCACTTTAATGCTCATGTAGCAAACAAAAAAATGTAACGGCTCACATAAGATTATAAAATATCGTATTTACTTTTATTATTACCTTATTTATATATTTTTATAATTTATGTTTTTAATAAAAATAGAAACTACTAAGGAGCATAAAATTGTCTTTTTAAGATTTTCATAAGAACTATAGGGGGCTTGAACCCTATTAAATCTCGGCTTAATCTAAATCCATACTATCTTCACTATTAATAAGTAGGGAAAATGGCACTTCAGCTTGAGGTGGATCAATATCCATCGGCTCGGCTTCAAGGGCAAACACTTCATCCAGAATATCTTTTGAATTCGCTTGATAGCTATATGGAATGCTTCGACGAAGCCAAGAATGGGATCTATTTGCAGAATTTTCATAAAAAATATTTGCAAGTGCCTCTGCATTTAATTCATGTTTTTGGTTTAATTCGAAAGCTAGCTTCCGCATAAGAGACTTTTCTTCCTTAAGGAGAGACCTAACCTGACCTAATGCAAAAATCAGAGCTTCATCAGATTCATTTTCATCAAGAAGCTGAAAAAACTTGTCATCTGCAAGCTCTGGTGTGATCTCTTTTAAGGGCAAGTTATCTGCCTTTGAAAGGTCCAGGTTTTTTCTTTTTTCACTAAGATCCTTTCTAATACCATCCAAATGTTCCTTGCCGAGTGTTCGAAATTCTCTTCCCTGACTTGACTGAGAAAAGGCTGGGAAATACTCTAGATCAGCTGCATAGGCGGCAATCAAAGTATAAAGCAGGTTTTTTTTATAAAACAAGTTACCAATATCTTCCGATGGCCATAGATCAGGAATATATTCGTTTTTGTCTGAAACTCGGTAAGAAAAAGTAATTGGAAACTTTTTGAAATAAAGACTTCCAGCAACACAATATGCCACGTGATGGATAAAATTACGTTTTTCCTTCAAACTCTGGCTATGAAGGTTATTATTCTCCGTCCTTTTCTTTAATCCCACTTTAAAATCAATATTAATTGATTCATCATCAGTTCTAGCTTCTAGCTGTTCCTTTTGTCCATTAAAGCTCACTTTAATTTTAGGTAGAATTCTCTGAGCTGGAAGACTAATTAAATCAAGCTTCAGTTTGGTAATAAAGCTACCAAAAATTTCTGCAGAAACATCGAAAAAACCTCTAGGACCTTGTAATGGATTAACACCCTCTATGTAAAGCATTTGGTGGACACTTTGATCAAAGACAAGCTCAGTATTCACTCCCATTCCCTTTAAATCGCGAGACAAACTATCGTTCAAATGAGAGAGATTTCGGTCAATAAGCTCTTCCCATTGGGAAATGCTAAAGGGAAAGATAAATTCCCAAGCAGAAAGTCGTAATCGTGATTCTAATCCAGCTTTAGAGCCAAAAATGTTTCTAAACCATTTTTTCATTTCATCCGGAGCTACAAGCTCTACGATTCTTTGACGTAGAGAATCTGGATCTATTTCATTCTCCGGTACTTCTGAAAATGTGTCTGTTACCTTGCGAATCGACTCTTCGGGGTTTCCAGTAATAATGATGATAACCCTCTGAAAATGGGTTGTTTTATCTTTCTGAATTCCTTTTCTAGTTTCTTTCATAAGCTGAAGATAATCATCTGGATTATTCAAAAATTCCTCTGTAAGCACTTTTTCTGGTAAGTAGGATTTATATCCTAGCATTGCTGGAAAGTCTTTTTTTAACGAAGTCAATAGATTCAGTAGGTCCTTATCCTTTAGTGAATCTATACTTCTAACAGAAGAAGAAACCTTTCCTTTGATAGTATCAATTTTATCTTCTAAATTGTATTTATCACTTCTCAATTGACTCAATTCGTCATTTATTTTTTCAAGATTTTTTCTCATTTCCTTTTGAGAATCTATTTTTCCAGAATCCTGATCCTCAGGCTCTGCCTGATTGTTCTTTTTTAAAGCATTTAAACTTTCCCTAAGATTTTTTTGTTTTTCTTCCCCTAGTTTAATTTTGTACTTAATTTCTTCTACGTCAATATTTAACTGATCAAGTTCCTTTTCATGGCTTTGAAGATTTTTTTTTGCATCAATATGTCTTGAATTTATGCCATTAAACTGTTCTAAATATTTATCAGGACTAAAATGGCTTTCACCAATCAGAGTTCCATTTCCGAGAATATTCCAGAGTAGAAGATGGTCTCTTTCTCTTATCTGCCTCTTCCTATTTAAATCTCTAGCATCTTCTTCCTTAGCTCGCTGGTTCAAATTGTTACCATCCTCCTTAGTACCGAAAGCAACATCATTATCATTACTATCCGGGTATAATTCATCATATCGCATCAAATTTTGTATTTCATCGTAGAGTATAACTTGCTGTACTTCTTCTTTTTCTTGACCTTCAAGCTCCCCCGCAGCAACTAATTCATCTGTTGGTAGACTAGGTGAATCTTTTTTTAGGTTAACTTGGGTAAAGCGATGCCCCCATTTCATTTTTGTCAGCCATCGTTGAATAAGAGTAGTCTTTCCATAGCCAGGAAACCCAATTAAGGGTACAACAAAGGGCTTTTTCACCATATCTGGCTGAAGTATAATCACCCTTGCAGCAGCCATTAAGCGCTTAATTTGAGTATTCCAGCCAACAAATTCATAAAGTAGTTCATTCTCTACTTGATTAAGTCGTTCAGCCACCTCCAAAAGTTTGCTGCGAGCATTTCTTTGCTCAAATAACTTAGTTCTAAACTTTTTTTGCTTATTTTTGAGCACAGTTTCAGCATCTGCTAATACTTTCCTTTTCTTGTTTTCCAACCCACAAGATTGAGATTCTTCATCATCTGTTAATTGCGCCACTAAATTTGAGCTTGTAAAAAACAAAAATAATAAGGATACAATGATTTTTAATCCCACTAAATTTTTACACATGGGTAATAGAGTTGTCTAACAATTGATAAAACCCTTTGGTAGCTTAATTTATGTTATTTTATAGTTCCAAAGACCTGCTGCTGCGTAACCTATTTCATCACGAAGCTTATCAATTCTGACTCTTAACTTTGAAGAAGCTGCG
>JBGCDR010000327.1:0-7489 GCA_045105515.1 Oligoflexales bacterium | reverse complement strand
TGGCTAAATCGTTGTCGGAGGCTGGTTCGCAACTATGAGAAGAACCCGCTACATCAGGAATCAATGAACTACATCGCAAATATTCGCCTTTGTTTGAAACGAGTTCTTAAGTGTATGGCTGATGATTCAAGATAGCCTCTTAGGCTTAATACCAACAACTTTCACCTCTTCCTGATCAGCTTTAATATTTCTTGCTGCTAATCCAAATTTACTTGCTATTCATACCTATACGTGCAGAATGCTGTGCTTCAATTCTTGAAAGAGTGTTGATATCTACTAATTTTTTTGGAGAATTATTCTATGAACACACTTGTTTTTCCTTTTTTTTTGGCTATCACTAATAACATACCCTTAGGTTCGAGCTGGTTAATTTCTAAACATGGGCACATGCCTAAAATAGCTCGTTCATCCCTTTCGAATTATAATCAAGAAAAAAATCCGATTCAAAATTTATTAGCAAATAACAAAAAAAAACTTGGATATGCTCGAAGAACAAAAACTAAAATGCAAACGGGGGATCATGTTTACTACTGGTTGGGAGATAAAGGGAAGACACTTGCTCATCAAGGGATTGTTATTTCAAGTGAAAACCGCACTGCTATAGTTCACTGGTATGGGGGAGAACACAATGAGGACATTTCTTGGTGGGAAGGTAAAGTATATATTACCAGTGTGGATGGATACAGAGTAAATGAAACAAACAAGGTAAAATCTGTTGCATATGATGCTTCACATGAAGAAGTTCGAGAATCTTATGCAGGTACGAAAAAGCGAGCTAAAGCAGATCATTCCTTAGTCGTGGTAAGTTTAATTGACACAAAGCTAGGCGTCTCAGCAAGAGAAAATTGTGATACAGCTGCAACTTGGGCAAAAACTGGGACTTGGGATTCTTGGCCGGATCAAGCGAAAACTCTTTTTCTTCCAATTAAAATAGCTCATTTTATGTGGATGTACGCCTCAGGAACCATCAAAAACATAATCCCAGATGATAGAGAGTTTCAGGATTTATTTATTCCTGATTTGTTTTTAAGTCTAGTTGACGAACACCAATTGAGATTAAACGATCAACTAAAAGGAATGATCTTGAACTCACCCAATAATACCATCGCACTTTGTAAATATTTAGTAGCAGAAATGCAAAGTGAAGAGATCGTACAAGAGGAAAGGTTGGAATTTCTGAGTAGGACCTTAAAACAAGAACGAAATCCTAACTTGTTCAGATTTGCGGAATCCCAAGAACAAGCGTATTAACTACAAACTACATAGATTCATTTAATACTGATCTAGAAGATGATTAAGATCTTGTTTCTTACACAACCTGGTCTGCAGTCTTGGTAGGCGGATATGAAGTAACACCAAAAATTTATCGTTACCATTGGGGAAAAGAAGTCCCTATTTCTTTAGAATTCTAAAAATCTGTCTCAAAGGAAAACTTCTGTGTTCTTACTGAGTTGATACAATCAACAGTTGAATTAAAAAGTAAATTTTAGAGCTTCTCGCTAGAATAAACAAAAACTTTTGAGCCATAAAATCAAGTGAAAGAGTTAAGAAACCCAGTCAGAAACTCATTCGTGACCAGAATCAGGAAAAGCAGATAGTTAGTTCGGGATTGGTCCATTTAAATAATTTACTCAAGAATCTCGATAGTAATTCCCCAAGAATTATTATAGGCTACTTGCTCTGTGCCAAAAGGTAAGTTTTCTTTGTCATTTATAACAGAAACGGATAAGTCGCTGTCGCTTTGCAATATAGGACTCTCTGGCCTTTTCTTTGGTTCAATTTCAGGTATTGGATCTAGCTCCCTGTTTCTTCGAAAATCACTAGGTCGATAATAAGTGGTTTTTGATCTAGCACCTGCTTTTGGTTTCCATTCACCATTTTTCCAAATACCATTGATTATGCCGCCAGTGAGGTTCAAGCTCTTTTTCTTATTCATGTGACTCTCAATAGCATCTACTATTTTTGGCATTTCAGTAGATACTATTTCTTGAAGTTCTTTTTTGTTATATTTATCGGTATTCATTAGAAGAAAAATTTCTGAGACTGCTTTTTTTCTTTCAATTTTTAAGTCTGTTTCTTTTTCTGATTCAGTATTGGCAACAATTCTATTATCAGAAGGCCCATGCGCAGTTTTACCGCAAGAATATAAGAAAAATGCGCTCAAAATAGCTAACAAATAGTTTTTCATATTGGTCCTTTCACAATATTGGAAAGAAACTCTCCCCCTTTATTAATGGGGACAAAGGGGAGAGTCTGAGAGGGTTTGTTCATATATGGAGACCGTTTTTCACTTTTCCTCCATTTGAAAACAAGATGTTTGCAACTTCTAAACTACTTGTCGGATAAATTGGAAGGTATATCCACTTTTATTAATCAGAATTGTTAAACTATCGTTCAAAAAATCACTTTATCTATATTATATTTTAATATTAGATGGTTATATATATAATATTCCACCTCAAAATCATGAATCAACAAATCATTACATTGTTCCGATAAGCAAAAAAATATATGAAAGGATTTGGTACGTGAGACAACTTTTTTTAATAACATTTTTGTTAATAATTGCATGTAATCAAAATGAAGAAGAAATTCCAAATAATTACACTTTACCCGAAAATAACAGTAAATTAGTTTGCGAAAAACACCAAATATTGTCTAAGAATAGATGCTTAAATGCTGAGAAATCCTGTAATGCTGAGGGTGGAAAGAACTTGGGCTTGGACGGAAATTGCGAAGAGACTACCCAATATTGCCGTTCAATAGGTATGGGGTATGACACAACTTTAAGCAAATGCATCAAATATCAAGATTCAAATATTAATGAAACTGATGAAACCGATGAAACTGATGAAACTGATGAAACTGACGAAAATGATGAAACTGACCTTCCAAGCAGCGATAAAAATTATGGGTTCAAGCTATATGGCCCACATTATTCATTATCTTCTTCTGAAACAAAACAAAGCAAGTTGCTAGGAAAGATAGAAAATAAACTCAATCGAAGATGTTTTCTTTCAAGAGTGGAATTTTCAGGACATGCAAGACCAGGGTATCTGAGAAATAATGCCAGGCGAATAGATGCATTTGCAACAAAACATGCATCCTGTGATATTGCTGTAAATAATCCTAATTTAGAACTTAAAGCAATTCATAAATCGGGTAATGGGGATAGTCACTGTGAGGCTGTATGCTCAACATGGGATCTGCCTCCCAATAAAGATATCTACTCATCCCCTGTTATTAAAGCCAATTCTGAACAACAGAAAAACAATTTAAGAACAGGAAAAGATGACTATTCTACACACCTTTGTGGTTTGAAAAAAGTTCATATAGAAGGATTAAATCTTAAAAACAAACCTGGAAACTGTTCTTTAGAATCTTCTGGAGAATATATAATTGAATCCGAATCTGAGGCCGAGTGTAAAGCTTCTTGCATATCATTTTATGACAATTCTGGAGTACAAGAGACTAGATTATTTGAAGCTACCAGTTTAGGTGAAAACTCAGAAAAAGAAGTTGAACTAGTAGATGATAAGAATAGCAAATGCATATTAACTTCAGTTGAACTAAGAAAAGCGCTAATGAAGAGTGAGAATACAGGCTGTCATATATTTAAAGAAGGAGGAACTTGGATTTTGAAAGCTACCAATGCCATATGTGCCGCACAATGTATTGTAATAGAATGAAGCCTTAGAACAAATTATATTTAACATACAAATCACAATACCAAAAGAATGGATACCTAAAGGAAGAATCATATTCTCAATTTTAATTACTGGACGATGAATGGATATCATCGCCCACTTTCTTCTTGATAGTTATACTAACATCAACAGGGGTAAATGGATTCAAACTGTCAATGGTTAAGGTATGATTATTCTGATTAAATTCAAACTGAATGGTTTCAATCCCATCTATCTTTACAGATAAAATTTCTATTAAGTCTTTGTCCAGCTTGAAACTAGGAGTAGCAAGCCTCCCATTTACGATCATCTGCTTCATTAAGTCGCGATAATCATCAAGAAAACAAGCATCGCCCACTTGACCATTAGATTCCATAGAAAGATCAAAGTAAGACTCCTCCCAGAGCTGTTCACTCGAGCAATTGTTGCTCGTCGTGGGTGCAATAGCATGGAATTTTAGGTCTTTAATCGGCTGAATAGCAGCAAGTTTGTCAAAAAAATCTTGATAATTTAAGCGGCTATCAAGATAGTCTTGATCCATATTTTTTCCGGGATCATGAGTATCTGAAACAAATATTACATTGACAATCGCATCATCTCTAAAAACTGGAGTATCGACGTTTCGATCTAATAATTGTTCAAAAGCTTTGATTCCAGCTTCTATAATTAGAGCTGTGGCAGAGATTTGGGTTGCTGCCTCAAAGCAAAAATGACCATCAGCATGAATCGAAGTTGGATCAAACCAGGCTGATTGACAGGCTTTTAGAGGCCATTTATTCTTTAGATCTTGAGGAACGTCAGCTGAATTTATATATTCAAGATAAGAGTGTTCATCAACCAAACTTAAAAATCCAGGCTCAAGGTCTATACCTGGATAAGTTCTAACATGAACACTTGGATCCGTTAAAACACCTCCTTCACTAGCTAATTGACCTATCATTGTGTTCATGACAGCTACCTTAGAATTAATTGAAAAAATATCTTCCTCTTCTAATATTGACTTGAATCCTTTATTTACTTGATCTAAAATTCGGTTCATACTCACAGAGTTGTCTATTACAAAAAGGTAATCCACTTCTGGGTTAGGACTACCATAAGTAAATTCGAGGCCTATAGTTTGGTATTGAACCTCTTCTTCATTTTGATCTTGGATAGGCTCTGATGAAAAATTTTTGATGGATTCTATTTTTTTAGCTGGTACAGCCTCAAGAATCTCGTCTGAAATATCTTGTGCTTGTACTTCAGTTTCAGAACTTGGTTCTTTAATCTCAACCTGGAGCTCACTTTTTTCTTGAATTTCTTTTGTTAGATCTTCACTCTCTAAACCTATAATTTCATCTTTTTTAGCCTCTTTAATTCTTTCGGAAATAGCTCCATCTTGAAATTCAGGATCTGAAACACCGCACGATAAGAGCAAAATGATGGGTAAATAAACTAATTCTTTTCTCGTTCTACCCGGTGGTAGAAAATTCTTTGGAAACATTTCATACCTCTAATTTTCTTAAGGTTAAATTGCAAAAGCAATACCTGTCAATTACACCTTCGGGGGAAGTGTAAATTGCTTAATAATTTTCAAAGCTTTCCAACTATTTTAATAAATACAGAACTTTACATCTTAAAAAAAGCACTAATAAAATCTTACTAAAAGGTACGGTTTCTACATAGTATCACCCATTTACTTAAATTTTGGACAAGAAACATAAATATATGTCAGAAAATGCTCGAAAACCTGATCATAAGAGTAAATTCCAATGAAAGTGTCTCCCACCAAGTCAATGCAGTTTACTGAGAAATTGAAAAATGATGGAAATATTCTAAATATTTTTTTATATAATCCGATCCCTGCCGTACGTTTTGGGAAATAGGTGTTTACTACAATGATCCCTTGTCTAAGTAACGGAGAACCGTCATGCTACGTTCTGTTTTTCTTGTAGTTTTAATTTTTTTTGTAGCTTGTGCTCATTACCCTGATGTTAGACCTGGAACTGATCGCCATACAGTATTGGTATACGAGGATAATGAAAATGCTGCTTTTCGTAATGCTATGAGCCAGGCAAAAGACTACTGTGATAGTGCAGAAGGCGGGAAAAGGCCAATTGTTATTAAAGAGAATAAAATCGACAAAGGCTCTATTGGTAAGCTAGTAGATGGAGTTGCAAAGATGCTTGATAGTAAAGAGCAAGGAAAATCCATAAGCTCTATGGCTGGGATCAATGCCGACAAGCCATATGAGGTCACCTTAATCTTCAAATGTAAATAAACTTATTGAGTCATGGCGATTTCTCGTTTATTCCATTGGCCAGTCACAGCATTGTAAGACATCCTAATAACTTTAAGACCAGAGCCTGCTAGAATTCCAGTTACTGCACCAGTCATAAGTCCGCCAATTAGAAAGCCTGAAGCACCCGAAAATCCTATCACACTTAGTGGTCCAATATACATGCCTTGCAATGCTTTCCCCTTCTCACCTTCACCAAGATAATATAGTGGCAATGCAAGCATAGAAAGTCCAGCAACAGGCAAGCTCATTCCAATAGCAGTAATAGCTGCTGTGGGGCCCGCAATGAAAAAACCTACCGTAAATCCAGCTGTAGCTGCCTTCTCTTCCAATTCTGAGTAATTCTCAATTGCTTGTAAGTTAAGTTCAGCCATGGATTCAAAAGAAGTTAATAAACAGATAAATAGAATAAAAATATTTTTCTTTAACATGCTCTCTCCCTAAAAAATAATAGTTTATTTGAAATGCAAATTAACATTACGGAGCCGGGAAGAACTTGTCAATCCATCGATATTTAGGCGGAATTTAATATAGAAAATATCTTATTGCTGAAATTTAATAAGGCTTGAAATCATTGCTCTTGCGTGTGAGTGGAGTTTCACGCACTAACAATCGTCACTTTCAGCCCCTACAAGATCTCTAGAACCTTTTGGTTCGCGGATAACAAAACTAGCTCCGTCACTAATTGAATATACCTTGGTGGAATAATGACAACCACTGTCAGAAGCATTTATAATTTTCAATTTACAAATATCACTCTCGCAGGTAAAAAATATAGTTTCTCCAACACCAAGTACATAAGTTTTATCTGCTTTAGAAAATAAATTAGAATCACTATTAAAGACACAAACTCTAGCAACAGTGCTGGGCCCGCAATTAGTAATCACAGCCTTAGTTTCAGCTTCGAGGTTAGAAGTCATTTGCAATATATAAAGGAAAAATATGATTCTCAGCATCATCTCCCCCAGCTCTAAATGGTGCAATACTCTAATGTACTGTTCAACACAGCATTCAAGGAGCAATCGGACGCTTTGTCATTTCATTAAATTTAAATTATTATTACTATATTTACTATATGTTACAAACCTATTCCTCTCTCGTTACGTTAACATTTGGCTAGAGTAAGATTTTTTGGAACTTTGTTTATTTTAACGAAATGATCATTATTTATCGAATCCTTGAACGATATGCGGTTAGGTTAATTTTACTCCATCTGTTATAATGATAATGAAAATCATTATAGATATTATTCTATTCTCATGCTATGGTGAAGCTATTCAAAAATCAATTCTCATTCTTATCGGAGTTGCTATGAAGGTCTCTCAATGCTTGGTGGGCTTGTCATTAATTCATATTGCCAACACCGCTATTGGATCTTCACAAGAATGCGGATCAATAGTTGAAAGCCTTGCTGCATAAGGATTTTGACTGTCTTTGCAATCAGCGTTTACTTGCCAGGTTCATTCCACGATTAAATAGTGTATATTTTTAGGGCTTTAATGTCTGAATAGCCTGGCCCTCAGGC
>JBGCDR010000326.1:0-7530 GCA_045105515.1 Oligoflexales bacterium | reverse complement strand
CATTGTTAGATTATGCTTGAATAGTCAAAAAAATACATCTCAAATATTTTTGACAACAAAAATTTTGTTAAAAAAATATGCTGAACCCATTTTAACGTACTTCAAAATTTGGTTAAAAGCTTACTTGAATCAACCCTGCATTGAGCACTCGTATCAATTGAGCTTTACTAATAGGTTTTGACAGAAATCCATCCATGCCAACTTGTAAACACTTTTCTTTATCTTCAACCATTGCAGAGGCTGTCAAAGCAATAATCCTTGGAGAGTTTCCAGAAGCCTTAATTTCTTGAGTAGCTTGAAAACCATCCAATTCAGGCATATTACAGTCCATCAAAATGAGATCATATTTTTTTGATTTTGACATCGAAACAGCTTCTCTCCCATTTTTTGCATAGTCTGCTTGGCACCCTATATTACCCAAATATCCCTCAACAACTCTTCTATTTATTGGATTATCTTCTGCGACAAGTATTGAAATAGATGGATCAATTACTGAATTACCCTCTTCTCGATCGAGATCCCATACTGGAGCTTCATTTGATTCTTTATAAGGAAAGGTGAAATAGAATATAGATCCTATATTAGCGGTGCTATTTAGCCATAGCCTACCTCCCATAGTTCCGACTAAACCCTTGCAGATAGAAAGTCCTAACCCTGTACCACCATATTTTCTTGTTGTCGAAGCATCTACCTGTGAAAAACTTTGAAAGAGTTTTTCTTGTTGTTCGCGAGGGATGCCAATGCCTGAATCCTTCACACTGATTTTAACAAATGGATCTGAGTCAAATACATCCATTTCCACACGGACTTCGATAGAACCATTCTGAGTAAACTTTATCGCATTGCTTAGTAAATTTGTCACAACTTGACGGACTCTAACAGGATCTGCATAAATCCAGCCTGCGATCTTTTGGTCAAATTTAGTTGAAATAATAGATCCATTTTGGCTCGCTTTTTCCGAAAGTAGCTCGACAATCTGAATTATTTCTTTTTGTATATCAATTGAGACAATTTCTAGCTCAACTTTCCCAGCCTCCAATTTAGAAAAATCAAGAATATCATCAATTATTTTAAGTAAAGTTATTCCAGATTTTTGAATAGATTGAATAATTTCCAGTTGACCATTTTCTACTATTCGACCTTTTAGCACCTCAGTAAGGCCGATAATTCCATTCATAGGGGTACGAATTTCATGAGACATATTTGCTAAAAATCTGGTTTTGGTTTCTAATGCTCGAAGGGCTTTTGTTTGGGATTGGTTAAGCTTAAGCTCTACCTCCTTCTTATCAGTAATTTCCGTTCTAAGTGCAGAAAATCCTACTATCTTTCCTTTTGAGTTCCTTAAAGGGATAATTGAAGTATCAACCCAATAAAGTTTACCATTTTTAGAACGATTTTGAATCTCCCCTCTCCATACGTTTCCCTTAGCTATTGTTGACCAAAGATCCATGAAAAACTGCTTGGAGTGCTGACCTGAGTTTAGTATCCGATGATCTTGACCAATCAACTCTTTCCGCGAGTATCCTGATATGATCACAAATTTATCATTTACCTCTAAAATAATACCTTTGGTGTTAGTTTTTGCATAAATTATAGATTCATCAATCGCAGCTCTTGCTTCCTTTGCATGATTTAATGCCTCTCTAAGCAAATACCTAGACCTCATCAGGAAAAAACTTAGGGTAGATATAATCAAAAAAATAAGTAAAACAACAAAAGGATAAATAGCAGCTTTTAATGCATTTAATTCACTTGCAATCATTTCTTTAGTTGCACTTGTTCTCAATCCGATTTTTATATTTCTGAGTTCAACATTTGCATCAATGGTGTAATTGTCAGATTTATCGGCACCTTGTACATATGCAACCTCATCGCCAAATCTAATTTCAAGATTATATTCATTGTCGATAGTTTTTGAGAAAATATCTGCCGCTCTATAAACTCCCACAATATAACCACTCAAGCCATAATCAGCAAATGTTGGATGAATGGAAAGAAACCCGATTCCACCACGTTCAAGATGGATTAGTTTACTTATCGCTCCCTGGCGATTCTCCAATGCTTTTTCGATAACAAAATCTCTTTGTCCTTCTGAATTTAGTACAAAACCGACTACCGCCTCATTTCCCTTGATAGGATGTACCCATTTGATTTCAGTTGACTTATTTGCCCATTCTAATCTCTGAAATCCTAGGTAGTCATTATAGTAATTAATCACATCCCTCTTCCAATCCTTGAGCATTTGCTCAGAATCACCTCGATGGCGTTTAGCCATTCTATCAAGTGCAATAAATCGGGCTTCTAGTCTTTCGCTAATCAATAGAGCAACAGTTCGCAAATGTTCCTGAACCAATTTATTAATAGAATCTATTTGAGCTTCTCGATTCGCATGATATAGAAAAAAAGATACAAAAATACCAACAACCATAAGTAACGAAGGACCGATAATGTGAGCTTTATTTAAGCCTTTTGAATTTATTTGCACGATAACCCCAAAACAGACTATAGTTCATAGTCAATAATCGGATCAGGCTAAGCAAAAATGAAACCTATCAGTAGGTAAATTTTACTATGTTAGGTTTTTCGACTTCTAAATGTGTTTTTCTAAAAGCCCTCTTCATTTCGCGCTCGGCGCTTCGAATCCTTCTAAATCTTCACCTACCCTAGGAACCGGTTCGAGATCCACTATCTCATTTGAAACCCCTTCTTCTGCTTCACCGATGGCTGCGGAAGATTCAGCTGGTTCGAAATACGGAAAGTCAAAACGCCTTATTTCCGTAGATGCTTTGTCAGAACTGCTATCTTGTTTAATAATAATTACACTTAAACCAAGAGCTCCCTCTCCACACTGGTGCATTTCATAAGCAGTCTCTAAGTGCATCATTAAATCCTCAATGGCATCTGAAAAAAATTCTGCATTTTGAACTTCAAGATTAGTTTTCACATTTTCAAAACTACAATCCCATTGGCTTAATGCATACTCTTCTGAACAGTTACCAGTCTGTTCAAGATTATCGTAAAATCTTTCTTGCTTATTGCATTTCTCTTGGTTTGCAAAATCAATTTGCTCAAGGTGAGCCAAACGAATCTGTTCATCTCTATCATCATCTTTGGAGCACGAAACTTGTAAAATGATTAGTAATGCAAGACAAGCATTTGAGATATAATATAAATGTAACCTTAATTTCTGTTTATCTCTCTTTTTAATTTCCATTGCTAAAATCCTCATACTTAGATTGCGAAAGTTCAATAAATCAAACGAAGACAAAGCTTAAAAAATGCCACATTGATAACAAAAAATTGCAAGTCCCTAAAATCACTTTTTTAAATACCAATAAACTGCAGGAATATTTCAGAAATTATTAGCAAACTACTCACATTAAACAGCACTTTTTTTGATAATGACCAATTAATTGTGCTGCTCAATGCCAAGAAGTTCAAGTGTATGTAAAAAAACCAAAAACTAAAGCTGCAAAATCAGGAACCGGAGTGTAAGAGGGTTATGCTCTCAATGAAAATTTACCGACACTATTGAATCATTTTGTGTTCAAAAATACGACTTTCCATAAAGGTACTTACCACTTGACCATTTAGTTTTGCCCCAAGAAAACAATTATTGTGGGACCGGCTAGCAAGATCGTGCTCAGTAACAGTGGTCGATTCGTCAAGCTTATCGACAAGCACAGCACGTAGTGGTCGCCCATTGGCAATCAGCCCTTCAGTGGATGACAGACCCAAGAACTTTGCAGGACTTGTAGAGAAAACCTCTACGAGCCTATGTTTACTCATTTCACCTTGATAAAGCAAAGTTAAAAGACAACGCAACGATGTCTCAAGACCAGTGGTTCCATATGCAGCACTAGCTAGCCTGGATTTAATTTCTGCTTGATGAGGCGCATGGTCGGTTGCAACAAAATCGCAAATACCATTTCTCAGGGCAGATACTAATGCAGAACGGTCAAACTCAGATCGTAGTGGTGGATTCATCTTAAAAGCAGCATTGCCACTATCCATATTGCAGTTATTAAAAAACAAATGATGAGGAGAAACCTCACAGGTTACCGCAAGACCATTTTCTTTGCCTTTAGCTATCAAATCTAAAGTTTTTGAACTGGATACATGCAGCACATGATAGCGAGCCCCTGGAAATTCGTTTAACAAATTAAGGTCACGAGCAACCATTTCACTCTCAGCTTCAGGCGGGTATGATTTACCACCCAATTTATTGAGAATTGGTCCCTCAGCAAAATTTCCTCCATGCCCTGGAAATTCACAGTGCTGTAAAATTGGCAGACCTATGTCAGCACTCGCTCTGAATGCTTTACGCATGTGCTCGTTGTTAACTACACCCACACCATCATCTGTAAACGCAGCTACGCCGGCTCTAGCAAGACTAAGAAAATCAACTGTCTGCTTGCCTTTTTGTCCACATGTGATTGCAGCAGAAATTGCAACTAAAACTCCCGTCTTGCTTACTGAAGCAGATAAATAATCCTTGGTTAAAGAGACTATTTCAGGAGAGTCAATGACTGGAATAGTGTTAGGCATCGTTAACATGGCAGTGACACCTCCTCGGACAGCTGCGTTACAACCTGTCTCTGGAGTTTCTTTTTCAGGCTGCCCGGGAGTCCGCAAGTGAACCTGCGGATCAACGCCTCCTGGGATTAGGACTTTCCCCGAAGCTAAGATTTTTGTGCCCTGATAAACTTGAGCGCCAGCTTCTACTATACTTGTAACTTTCCCATTTTCAATATGAACATCACAGTTTTTTTCTATCCCGTCGGAATTCCATAAATCCACGCCAATGATGACATATTTTTCAGCTATTCTCATTTCTGCGACCTTATTAATTTCAATATAATTTCAAGCGTTTGAGGACAAGCTACTAGCGTAATGATATGATATATCATTTTTTATTGACATAGTCATCATGAATAATTAATGTCTTCATACCAGATCTTGCTAACTATAGCCTTCATAGTGAACTCAAATTTAATACCAATGGAATAAAGCATGACTGAAAATTTCCCTGATGTTGTTAGTGATGAAAAGATCACTATGGATATAGCACTTGAAAAGGTAGGCATGTCTGGTATTTCTGTGCCGATCTTCATCGAATCGGAAGAATTAGGTAGAATTTGCGTCCCTGGATCAGCAGATGCCTATGTAAGCCTAGATAAAAAGAATGCTAAGGGTATTCATATGTCTAGGCTGTATTTAGCACTAGTAGACTTGGTTGCAAATCATGTTTTAAGTGTTAAGCTAATCAAAAAAAGTCTCGATGCATTTTTGAGCAGCCATGATACACTTTCAAACGATGCCCATGTTTGCTTAAAACTAAAATTGCCTATAAAGAGAAAATCTCTAAAAAGTGAACATGACGGTTGGAAAAATTACCAATTGGCAATTGAAGGGCAATGCATCAATAAACACTCTCAAATAAAAGTAAGCCTAGAAATTAATTACTCAAGCACTTGCCCTTGCTCTGCGGCCTTATCTAGACAATTAATACAGAAAAATTTTAAAAGCTCATTTGAAGACTTTGATAAGGTGGATGTAAATGAGGTTGCAGATTGGTTAGGAAAGGCGAGTTCAATAAATGCAACACCTCATGGTCAAAGATCAATAGCCTATGTGACTTTAGTATTAAATCCCAAGCAAGAAGATCTTCAACTAAAAAAGTTTATCGATATTTGTGAAGCTGCATTGGCTACCCCTGTCCAAGCTGCTGTAAAAAGAGAAGATGAGCAAGAGTTTGCTAGATTAAGTGGCAACAATCTCATGTTCGCTGAGGATGCAGCCCGCAAAATCGCATCAGCCCTAGAAAACTGCATTGAAGTCGATGATTTTAAAGTCGAAGCTAGGCACCTTGAAAGCCTTCATGCCCATGATGCTATCGCAATAACAACTAAAGGAGTTCCTGGTGGACTTCAACCGAATCAGTCATGGGACTAAATGAAAACATAAACGGTAAGCATTAAACAGTATCAACTACATGATTTTAACTGACAACGACGATAGTTAAGAAAATGTGCACTAGAAATAAAACATGAACCAAGTAGTGTCATATACCTTTCACCTTTACATCCGAATAACGCATGTCCCCAAAAAGCTGTTAGAAAAAGTAATGAAATTCCCACAAATCCAGTAGCTAATATTTTAAAGTTGCGATGCTTTTTACATCCTATGGCTAAGGCATAAAGACTTGTTGGTAATTGAACTTTGGACAAAAGGGGTCATGACACCCACTAACGCGCTGATGTTTTTGAAATAAAATATTGATAAGGAATTGTAGATTTCATGGAGAGTGGGAGTATGGCGGGACAGACTTTTTTGTACCAGATGCTGGCAATAACTCGCACTGACTTTTTTCCTGGAGTTTAGGTTTTTTCCCTGGTGTGCTCAATGTCGAGTTTATTGATTTGTTGCGTTTTTCTAGGGAATTAGACTCGTGAATATCCTGTTTAATTTTCCGCCCATTGTCAAATAGCTTTTCAAGTGGCAGTGGTTTTTTAACTTCTGTGACTAGCTTCTTCTCAACTTTTTTAATTATAATATCTTTTGTAGAACGTGGTGTTGGCCTAAAACCTTCAGGCCTTCCAGGTGGTATTCCTCTTTGTATTATCGGTGCTGTTACCCTCGGTACTGCCTTGAGGATTCTATGCATATCTCTTTGAACTTGTTTAGGAGATAGCACCTTACACTGTCGATTCTTACAAGAGTATTTTTCCCATTCTCGCCAGGATTTTTCAGCTAGATCTTTCGAAGCATATAGCTGCATATAAGCCAACTGGTCTATTTGAGTCCAAGACTCCTCATGCTTAACTTCAGGAGTTTGAAAGTCATTCATCAATTGGTTCTGCTTTAAAAACTTGAAGAAGTGCTCTATTTTAAACCTATTAAAATAGAGTTGACCTTGATGGTCTGGAATAATCTCATCTCGCCTACTACCATAAAAAGCCACCCATATTGGATTTTTATGCACTTTCTTTCCGTCACTATGGTAGCTTACTATCTTTACCAAGGTAAAAGGAAAATTATAGCCATCAAAGTCTTTCTTACCTTTAAAAATCATATCTTGCCAAATTGAAACTTCATTACATATTTCTTTTCCCCTTAGAGTGATTTCTGAAAATTTGAATTGTAGATCTGCTACGACCTGCCTATGGGGATTATTTAACACTACTTCATCACTGTATAATCTAGGCCTTCCCTTACTTTTGCAACCATCAAACTCAAACCTTTTAAAAGCTATACGATCTCCTTTTATCCTGACCCCCAGGACAAGGTTTTTATCTAGCTCTTCTCCGACTGCTTTAATAGCATTATTTGCTGAATATGCTGTGTCTGCTAAGCAGACGAGAATCTGATCTAAGAATGGTAAAACATCATCTTTCATCGCCGACTTAAGCTGAGCCATACCATAAAGATGTCCCTTTTCATTTGAGGGAACTCTTTTGCAATCCAAAGGTATAACCCACGGAGGACATTCTTTGCCTACTTCCGGAATCAGAACTAGTTGTGAGTAAT
>JBGCDR010000325.1:0-47816 GCA_045105515.1 Oligoflexales bacterium | reverse complement strand
TAGTTTTCTTCTTAGTGGCTTTTTTCTTTGTAGTTTTCTTCTTAGTGGCTTTTTTCTTTGTAGTTTTCTTCTTAGTGGCTTTTTTCTTTGTAGTTTTCTTCTTAGTGGCTTTTTTCTTTGTAGTTTTCTTCTTAGTAGCTTTTTTCTTAGTTACTTTTTTGGTGGTCTTTTTCTTGGAAGCTGCTTTTTTTGTAGTCTTCTTCTTGGCCTTTTTAGCTACAGTTTTTTTCTTGGCCGACTTTTTTGAAGTGGCCGATTTCTTCTTAGTACTTTTCTTCCGGGTAGTTTTTTTCTTTGATGCTGCTTTTTTGGTAGTTTTTTTCTTAGCCAAATCATTCCTCCTTAGATGGCTGATTAAGTTTAAATAGCAATTCTTATTCTAAAGAAGCCATTTCAAAATTTGATAGCTTTGATATAGTCCATGTAACTATAGAATCTTCATTATTTGACAATCAGCATTATTTTGCAATTGAAAATTTTGAAAGAACCTCTCAAACCAAAGTTTTAAATTGCCGACTGTCATCTTTGGTTGCATTGAAGAGGTCTTCAAAAATAATTTTACTTGCAAACCTCATCTTAATAATAATATTAACACAAATAGTAAACAAAGATTAACATTTTTTATCTATCAGCTCAAAAAGTTTCCAGGGTTCAGTCTCAATATCTACCTGTCACAAAAAAATTTGGGAGTTTGAAGTCCTCGGTCTTCTGAGAACAGTCAAATAATCTCTCCCATTCTCAAATGGCAGTCAATGTTACTTTGACTATGACCTTTAGACTAGATGATTAAAACACAAAAGAAATAAAGAGAAAAGTTTTTTTTGCCGGTTTAATCGGTTCTTGTTGCATCAAATAATGGATTTTTCATTATTGTTGGACCTCAAGCTTTGAGGATGTTCCTCAAATGGGGCGTTTTGCCCAATTGCTTTGTGGACAAATAAAAGAGGCTTATTATTTTTTAGAGTCCACAGAATCGTTTGTCTGATTGGATAAAATAGAAGGAGTTACTATCCGCATCTCGCAGGAAGAAGATAAAAATCGATACGCTTTTTTAAAATTGGTCATTGGGAATTTCTGATTCATACTTACTAAGGCACCACCCGTGAAACTTGGGCCTTTGGGGTTCTGATATTTCTCTCGTTTCCTGAGGAATAGATCCACTCATTTTCTAATTTTTGCATTTCTGGGAAACCATATATCGGAGATGGAGCTTTTGCTTTGCTGAGGGTTTTTTTGGCATAATTTTTTCCCGCAACTATTAAGATTAGTGCCTTTCCTTAATGTTCCAACGACCCTAAAATGATGGAAAGCCATTATTGTGGATAGAATTGAGTCTAAATTTGAGGAATAGGATCGGTTTTTCTTTGGGAGCATTTGCATCGAATTTTATATACCTGAGTAGGCGCGTCATTAGTTTGATGATCGAAAGGTAGCTAGAAAATTAAAGTTACCCTAATTAAGCACTGCTTAGAGTGTCTTTCAGTGATTGTCTGCCTTTGTACCGCCCGGAATCGTTTATAGGAGAAGGAGCTACATCGAAGATAGAATTCTGGTAGAGATCCTACCATAGAGTTGCTTTTCTGAAGCCTTGCATACTTTCCGATTTTGTGAACAATCATTATACAAAAGTGATCTCACTTGCTGCGACCTTAATCTAGTCATACCTGTGTATGTGCTGTAAAGACTAATAAATGATGTTAAATATCAGCAAGATAAAGTTGGTAAAGCCTAAGCGAAGATTTAGTTTTAATCGCTAACTTCCTAGAAAAATTTAGTTGAAAAAAATTTTTGATAGCTGATTTGAGGCTCAGGACAAAGGGCGCTTTTGTTTCAGAAATTATTTGATATTGAAAGATAAGAAGGCTTGCACTATTTTTTGGCGTGGATTTACCATAAACCTGATGTTTGGGAGGTACCTTAATGTGTGGTTTATTTGGTAAGGTGGGTATCTTTTTCTAAGCTAGCTCTGGCTTAAAATAGCAGTGATAGGAGTTCATGGTGGGACAAAACCGGTCAGCGTGGAAATTATTGCCAGTCTATCTTTGTTTACTTGGTTTTCCTTTTGGAATCGCTCTGCAAAATTTGGTTGCTATGCTGTGTAGTATTTTTCTTGTGATCACTGTTGCTAGTCGTAGGGATGTTTGTGCTATTAAGCATGGAATTTATAAGCTTAGGTGGCCGGTTCTTGCATCGATTGGCTTTGTAGGGTGGATTTGCATTGCTACCTATTTAAACCCAAAAAATCCTTTATCTGGATTCTACCACAACCCATGTGGCTATTTTTTTTGGATCTTAGCTCCCCTCTTATTCTACCTCAACTATAGGCAAGGTTTATCAGAAATAGAATGGTTCAGGGCTTCAAGAATACTTGCTATAGTTGGGTTTTTATGGGGTGTTTGTTCAGTCAGCCAAGCTTTATGGGGGTGGAGAATATTAGGCAATCAGTTCATATTCGAGCCTCACTTCAGACCAAGAGGTTTTTACTCTCACCCCTTAACGCTCGCATATGCAGCATTTATTTTATGGCCCCTTGCAATAAACTGGCTTTTCCGATCCATCAATCGTTACTGGGCATGGCTATTTGCCATCGGAGTTCTTGCGAGTGTCTGGTTTACTCGTTCTCGAACTATCCAAGCTGCAGCATTTTTAATTTTCGCTTGGAATGGTTTTTTTTCACTAAAGGGACAGATGAGAAGGGTAGTGCTTGCCTTGGGTGTCACTTTTATTGCTTCAATAGTACTGGTTCCAAATCAGTGTACTCAGAAATTTGTAAATACTTTCTCCCAAATCGGAGTTGATAAGCATAGTAATTATCCTGATGATCGACTGGCATTTTGGCACGTACACTGGAACATGGTCAAAGAAAGGCCGGTTTTAGGTCACGGCTTTACCTTAGATACTGCTTATCGCTTACCCTACTATAAGAAAGTCGGATTAGACGACTTCTCAAAACCGTATGAAGCCCATAATATGTTCTTACAAATTCTTGCGAATGGAGGACTGCTAGGCCTTAGTGGATTTTTAATTTGGTACTTTTGGTTTTTATGGTTCGCGCTAAAACAACAGGATCCATTATTGAGAAAAATAGGTTGGCAGACTTTAATTGGTTTTGCTTTGGTAGGTCTTACCCAGAATGCCTTCCAGGATTCAAGTGTGAGAATGGTCTTGACTTTGTTTTGTGCCGGATTTTTACTTGCAAGTTTTTCTCCAAATTTGTCAAAGACCTCCCCCCATTCTTAGCTAAGAAAAAATCAGATAGAATTAAAAGTAGTAAATCTTGTTTTGCGCCTGCAAAATAGATTTTTCCAACTTCATAAAGGAGGGATTTGATTGCTTGCTATATTTCCTCAATTAAAATCGTGTGTTGAAAAAGGCCAACGGGAACATCTAGCTATTTTAGTTAGGCAATATTTTGGGGGAGATTGTGCTAGAAAGCCTCAGATTGAAATGCAAGGGCTTGTTGAGGATTTCGGCATTGCGGTTTGCAATGGACCTTTGAGTCAATATGTAGGAGCTACTCTGGTGGAAGATCACGACGGTAAATTTAAAGTGTCCGTGATTTTGTCGGAAGGATTTAACCGATCTGAGCGTCAGTTTATGTTGGCTCATATGCTAGGACATTTTTTATTTGATATTCAAAATCAACTGGCATTAGGGGATTTACTAACGAGAGGTCTGTCAGAATCTATTTCTCCACTAGTAAGGTATGAGCAAGCATATTATCCTGAGATCAAAAAAAGCCGGGATATTCAAATTGAAGAAAGAGCAGACGATTTTGCTGCATGCCTCTTAATGCCAAAAGGGATGTTCTTGAAAGCTCTTGAAACTCTCAAGGACGAAAGTATGGTTGCAAATCTATTTGGAGTCTCTGAAGATTGTGTTAAACAGAGAGCTCAGAGGCTTTCCGGAGAGCAGGATAAAAGGCAAATAGAAAAAGGATTTAAGTCTTATGCCGAGCATAGTCAAAAATTGAAAAAGTCTGAATTAGATAAGAAAGTTGATAAAGCTCTAACTCCCAAATCTACAGCAACTCACCCCTCAACTAGAAGTGATCTCAAAAAGTCAGCTCCACCGGATGTTAAGAAGGAACAAGGTCGCGGACTTACAAAATTGAGAAAGCTAGCTAAAAAACTCGATGATTCCGTGAAGTTATGATTTTGCTGTGGTAGTATTTCATACAGATTTTTTTTAAATAATTAATCGATGTTTTTTGTTCTTGTAAGCCCTCTTGATGCTTTCTCAAAATCAGGTTTTTCCATAAGGCAGCGTTTATAATATTCGTATGCTGATTTTATATTCTCCTGCTTTTCATAAGCTTGAGCAATATTGAAGAGAATCCTATGGTCTTTTGGCTTTAGTGATAATGCTTGTCTGTATTTTTGTAAGCCATCATCGAATCTTCCTAGATTGATATAGGTTAGTCCAAGCGAGTTTAGGGTACTTACATCGTTTTGATCCAAGTCTAGGGCTTTTTGAAAGAATTTATCAGCTTTCTCATAGTTCTTTCTTTCAACCGCAATGTGTCCAAGACCCTTATATGAGTCTGCTAAGGAAGGGGCAAGCTGCATCGTCTTACGAAAAAAAGACTCTGATTTATTTAGTTCCTTATTTTTTAGGAAAAGAGTTGCGAGAATAAGGGTGTATTTAGGATTTTCAGGACTTTCTTGATGTAACAGTTGTGCCTGTTCCATCATTCCACTGTGATTTTGAGTCTTTTCGAAAACATCAAGTAGTAAACGATGTGCTTCTAAAAAGTTAGGATTCAAATCAAGGGATTTTTTTAGGTTGTTGATAACTAAAGGATAGTTCTGCTGTTTTAGTTCAACATGAGCAAGGCCACTGTATGCTTTAGCTGACTTTGGATCGAGTGTTAGCGCTTCATAGAAGAAATTGCGTGCTTCAATTAGCTCTTCTTCATCGATCGCTAAAAACCCTCTCCTTAAACTTTGTTTGGTGGGATTTGGGTTCGTTACTTCATTTAAGAGAACAGCTATTTTTTCAATAAATGTTTCAAAGGAAAATGGCTTGAGCAGATATGATATCACTCCAACCTCTGAAGCAAGTATTATGTCTTGGCGTTGGTTTTCTCCAGATAGCAATAAAAATGGGATCATTTCGTTTTTTTTCTCCCTTGCTAAGTTTCGATGAAACTGCAATCCATTTTCTTCACTTCCAATCCATTCGACAATTAATAATCCTACAGGTAATGTGATCATTGCTCTTCTAGCCTCTTTAACTGATGAGACACACCTTATATTTTTTATTTTCAGGTTTAACATAAACTGTTTTAATGAGTTTCGATAGTTGGGTGAAGGGTCCACAATCATCACAAAATTGCTTCCGAGAAAGGATTGTAAGCCTCTACTTGTATCGTTGAGTTTCATTTTAAACTTATGGGACATACCTATCCTTATGTTTCTCCAGCTTCCTTATCGGATTCAAGAAGATAAAAATGAAAATATCAACTGCTTAGGTCACTTTATCGACATAAATTTGTTTAAATACAAAAAAAACCATTAATTACGTGGTATTTTCTTGGGCTATTGACCATGTTTTGTAACTGTGATAAGCCCCGACTTGGGTATCAGGTCAAATAAAGATCAATCTGGAGGATCTCGTGAAACTTGGTGAATATACATTTGTGCTTGGCATAGCATTAATTTTAAGCTTGGGTTTTGTCTCTTGCGGACAAATTAAGCAAAAGCAATCAAAACAAGATGATAGCAGGTTTAGGCTTTTGGCCAGGTCTGAAGAGCCTAAAAATCTTGAAATAGATGAAGGGTCAATTTTTGCCATCCTTAATCTTGAACTTGAGCAGGAAAATGATCCTCATTGTAAGTTTATAGAAAAGGCTGTGGAAGTATTTAAAGAAACCCATCTTGTTGGAGTTGACTATTATACTGAAAAGTGTCGGGTACTTGACGACCATAAACGTGAGCTGCGATTTAAAGTTAAGCGTAAAGGGAGCTTCCTATGGTTTTCCCTTAAGACTAAGTTTAGAGAGTGTGATGAATTAGAAAGGGATGAAGCTGAATCGGATCTAAAGCTATATACCTACGAAGCTAGTTTCAAACAAATAGATTCAAACGCTGAAGAGATTGAGTTTAATCCCACAGATAGGAATAAAGTACCAGATATTCTGCATACTAAGTTAAGTCATATCGGCAAGACGCTTTCTGAGCTCCTTACATTTAACCAAAAGAATAAACTTGATGAATGTTTGGAGAAAGGTCGTCTATTAAATTTAAATTCGCAAAAGTGTTTTTTTGGATATAGCTCAGATAAAAAATTTGAGGACTTAAATGTGAAGGAGTTTAATCCAGAAGCCTCAGAGAGCGAAAGAAAAATTCAGTTCGAGATTTTTTTGCGCCGGTTCCATGAAATCATGCTGATCCCCATTGTCAAAGGAAAAGGACCAGTGGCGAAGATACCCCATAAAAATGATAAAGATCTTGTAGGACTAGATGATTTTCATAGCTCTTATTTAGGAAGTCTTAGCTTTAACCCAGCCGCACTGGTTGAAAAGATAGAAAAGGAAGATGATAAAAGTTATGAATTCTTCAACTATACTTTTACCCTCAATGAAGATGAATCGAGAAAATTAGAAATAGGGGTTTATAATATACTTGGAAATCAAAAGCCAGGAAGGCTGCAATTATTTTTCAAGATTAATGGAGTTTATCAAAATTGGGATATTGATGGGATGAAGAGTCTAGATATTCTCCACCCGAACATGATTCACCTGGTTAAATTTTTTGATATTTTTAGCAAAAAGCCTTTTCAAACCCAAGAAGATGCGACAGACTCGGAAAAAAATCCAGAACAAAATATGAATATAGTTTTTGCTGAAAGCGGTGCTGATTATGATGAATTTTTCAGAAAAACTCAGCTTAGGTATGAAAACCTATTTCTGGAACACTTAAATTTACCAAATGTCGCTTTTAAGCTTAATAACATTGCTCCTTTACCAAGAAAAGCAGGTCAAAGCTCAGATGAGGTTGGCAAAGCATACATGCAGCAAAATCAGGTGAGTTTTAAGAAGTTTAAATTCAATGAATTAGATTTAGCAGATTTTGATTTTAGTCATAGTATTTTTGAGCAAGGGTTGATGATTGATTGCTGTTTGACTGGAAGCAATTTTATAGGAGCAAAATTTGTTAAGGTTGATTTTAGTGGGAGCAGGTTCTCACTTTCAATACCCGCAGGAGAAGACTTAAATCATGTGGTTCAGCCTTTCCACTTAACGCAATTTGACCAAATTAATCTCAAGCAAGCTAGATTCTCTGGTCTAAAAGTTGGCGAAGATAAAGTACTGCTTGATTTTAAGCAGCTTGGTCGGCAGATTCAAGATGAATTTGTTAAAGATTGGAAAATTGAGGTACTCTCCTTACAAGATTCCGAGTTCAAGTGGGTTGACTTCGGAGAGTTGTTAATTCTTCCATTTAGTACCGACCATGTTCAAAATACTGGACCAAATATGATGGGAATAAAGCTAGTTGAATGTTCCATTATGAATAAGCGATTCTTTGAAAATGCCGATCTTAGAGGGGCTGAGATTATTGACACTCAAATTACTGATGAAACTAGTTTTGCTGGAGCTATTTTTGATTCTAGGACTAAATTCACCAACTCCTTAAATGCATTTGATAAGCAACAGCAAGAACAAAATTTTAGATTGGCTTTTAAGGATGCTCATAATGTAAAAATAATAAATTTAGACGACTCAGGTTGTGATTTATGCAAATTGTGGTTGAAAGATTTGTGATTCACAGGATTTTCTACTCGAATAAAGTAAGCTTATAATCTGATATTATAAAAAGGGGGAGATTTGAAGTTAGCTTTTATCGGTCTTGGTGTTATGGGTTTTCCCATGGCAGGACATCTCAAGAGAGCTGGACATCAGATTACAGTGTATAACCGAACTAAGGAGAAAGCTTTAAGATTTAAAGAAATACATGGTGGAGCTTTCTCCGATTCACCTATCGAAGCAGTGAAGGAAGCTGAAGTTATATTTCTGTGTGTTGGGAATGATGATGATGTACGTGCGATAACCCATGGGGAATACGGAGTACTGGTGGGTATGCAACCAGGTAGTATTTTGGTAGATCATACCACTACTTCTGCAGACTTAGCTCAGGAATTAGCTGATTTATGCAATAAACAAAAAGCTTCATTTCTCGATGCACCTGTTTCGGGAGGGCAAAATGGGGCTGAACAAGGTAGTTTAACGATTATGCTGGGAGGCGATAGCACGGACTACAGCAAGGTAGAAATGCTTTTGTCATGTTATGCACGTAAGCACGTTTTGCTTGGGCCTGTTGGTCATGGTCAATTAGCGAAGATGGCTAATCAAATTTGTATTGCTGGTATCTTGCAGGGCTTATCAGAGGCGTTAAACTTTGCAGAAAAAAGTGGCTTGGATGGGAGTAAGCTGATCCATGCAATTAGTAAGGGAGCAGCCCAATCTTGGCAAATGGACAACAGAGCTGAAACAATGCTCTCTCGTGACTACGACTTTGGCTTTGCTATAAAATGGATGATTAAAGATCTCGGCTTTTGCCTCAATAAAGCGGAGGAGTTAAAAGTCCCACTTCCACTAACCCAACAGGTTGCTGATAGGTATCTTGAGTTGGCTGATCGGCATAAGCTACAAGACTGTGATACTTCAGTTTTGGTTGAATATTTACGCAGAGATGACTCTCTTTAACCCCATGTGAGTTATTGTTTAATTTTACTTTCATTTGAAAACAGGTTTTTATATTTCCCATATCCCATTGATTCAAGATCTTTGAGCGGTATAAATTTTAACGAAGCTGAGTTTACACAATAGTGCTTTTTATCTTTCCCAGGCCCATCCATAAATAGGTGACCAAGATGAGAGTTTGATTTTTTTGCACGTAATTCTACTCTACTCATTACTAGCATGTAAGGTTGATCGATTAGACTTATGACATCATCTGAAATAGGAGCCTTGAAAGAAGGAAAACCACTTTTTGAATCAAATTTATCCTGTGAGCTGAAAAGAGCATCTCCAGAAACAATATCAACATAAATGCCTGGCTGATAATGGTTCCAAAAAGGATTATTGAAAGCTTTTTCAGTGGCTCCTTTTTGGGTAACCTGATACTGGATCTTACTCAATTTCTTCAAACCTGGATCACTTTTGCGACTTCCAGGTGGATGGTTTTGAGTTGAAGTTTGGCAAGCAATTGAGCAAAGAAATATTCCAAATCCAAGACTGAGTGCAGAAAAGTGATGCTTAAATTTCATAGTTAATCTCTCCATTACATTCCATCTATCCGTTATATATTATCGGAAAGAATGGAGAGGATTTCTATTGAGTAGGCTAATTTGATTAATATAATTGATAAATTATTTTAATCTTCTGTTAAATTGAACCGAACAAACTGGCTTGTTCTAACATTAGGATTATTTGATGCACAGTGAGTGAGGCGCACGGGTGCTCCATTCCTCAGAGGTTGAACACCGGTGAGGTCTCCTTTTTCAGGCGGAATTGATATACATCTAGCTGTGCCGTCATGCTGGTTCATAATTCTAAAAGAGTTTCTGGCACCGGCATCTCCTACCGAGGTTTCGACCAAAGTAAATAATTGGTCAGAACGAGGAATTTCTGTGTCACACGGCTGAGGTACAAGGTAAGGTTCTTGACCTTTCGGATCTTGTTGGAACTGTAGGCACATTTCACCTGATTCAAACTGCATTGTAAACCAACCATATTCAGTGGGTGGTAAATCCTTATTTAAGTCCTGGCTACCATGGAGCTTTGTTTTAATTAATTGACTAGTTTTGTAGTGGCAGTCAAATTGGACAGCGAAACCTTGGTCTCCTATTTGCAAACATTTCCGCTGACGGCTTCCGGCAACTTCAGCATTTTTTGAGTAGTCAGTAAGGTCAGAATGAGTAAACACAATAGAATTAAAACCATCTAGACAGCGTTTTCCATTCCAAAGATATTTTCTTTTAATGCAGCTGTCTTTTTCTCCAAGTTCGATATCCACGTCAACCACTTGATCAACTCTCAATTTCTGGAGAACAAGGGAAATATTTCGATCACTTGGCTTAAAGACCTTTGTCTTACCTTCATACCAGACGATGGTTATGCTTTTATCTTTAGATTGCCAATAAAACGAAGCTACAACTTCATAATTTGTATTTCTTTCCAAGGTTTTTAGTTCCAACTGCATTTCGTTGCAGCGGTTTACTTCACGGGAATTGTAGTCCTTGATGACCCTACCGCTGCTTCTGAGTTCAGCATAAAAATACCATCCTTCTGCAATAAATTTACTGTCATTGGTGAAGCACTTTGAGATGATCTCTTCTATGCCATCAGTAGACTGAGGAGGAGGTGCAGTAAGGCTCAATCCTGAAAGGACCTCTGGACTTGAGTTTGCATTTGTTTGTGAACCGGTTGGAGGAGCAAAACCCTTTAAATCGCTAGGTACCTTGATGTTTACTCTGTTTTTATCGTCAAATTTTCCACCATAACGGTCGTTACCTTCATTTTCATTCTTTTTGTCGCTGGTCTTGCAGGCTCCAAGTATTGTCAGAATCAATATTCCGATTGTGACCAGACTTATGGATTTATGCATAATGATCTCCCGAATAAGGCTATTTCATTGAGTTTTGTTACTCGGGCGTATTATCGGAGTCACGGTCCCGTGACTTTAGTTTAATTTAGCTTATAACGTTAACTACTTAGGGTTTAACGTAGCCAAATAACTGTCTGAGCGATTGCTTCTTTCACATCTTCCACAAATACCATAATATATGGGCAATCATTGATCTTTGCTACATTATCCTTGACTAAATTCCAATTGTTGCGTTCCGTCTCAGTTAGACTACCAACCACAACGCTTTTTGACTTGCCATCATTAAATCTACGTTTATAAAGACCTAGTATCCTTCCTACTGGATCGGTCACGATAAAGTAGCGCATGTAATGGCCACTATCTACATCACTATGAAGAAATGAAATTTGAATTTTAAACCGGCTGTTTTTTGATAGTTCTAGAATTTGTGCTTTTACATTGTGCTGTACAACCAAGCTTCGATGCAAACTAGTTTTGAATTTAAAAGGTGTAGTGATGAAACCACTGTGAGCTAGTTCCAACTCATAACGTAGGTTAGCTGGTAACTGTGTTCCAGTGAGTCGACTTCGTCGAAGCTCTAAACCACTTAGAGTTTTTCTATAAATTAGGGTTTTATCCCCTTGCCTAAGTTGAAAAACCAGGAAAAATCTGCGGTGAGAATTAAGGTTGATATTATTAATAATAATATAAGGAGGATAACCACTCGAAATTTTGTCAGAGGGATCAAAGTAACGAACTGCTAAGGTTTTTTTATCGCCATCAGCAAATACAACTTTATCAATATAGCTTTCTGGCAGTTGGGGAAACTTCAGGAGAAAAGCAAGATTTGCCCTGGCACTGAGGTTAGCTTCCGTAAAAAACAAACCATTGACCCAAAAAATACATTTTTCAGGAGGGCAGGTAAGTGCAGTTTCAGAACCAACAATGTCCTGGTTTGCTGCTTCACATGGGTCTGAGTCTCCAAATGGGTTTGCTATAGTTTGCTGGGAAGAATTTAGGCCGATTGAGCCTAAGCCTAATGCCCCAAAAAATCTATTGAATTGTCTGCGATTTACTTTCATATGTAACTCTTGAGCTTTAAGCAGTGCGAATAAAGGTTCTTAAATAGAACTTATTATCAACAAGCTTGTAGCAAATAAACTCCGGAAATTGGATTAAATTATTAAACTTTTCTCCATTTTCGGAAAGTGTGTTTCCCATTAAATCGGTTATGATATAGCCTTTAAGAGCAGGTGATCCTGCGAAAAATGCATCTTCAGATCCCACTGTATAGTTTCCCAGGTCATAAAATCCCTGTACGACATTAGGGTCGGGCCCAAAACTTGGAGTAGCTTGGTTGGCAGCAAAATAGCCTGGCACTGAACTTGGAGTCATCCCGTATGCAGGTTTGCCCCGAAAATTGTCAGAAAAAGTCACATCATAACGCATTTCATGTTTGGTAAATTTAATACCAAACTGATTGTCTGCAACCTTATAGATGATCACCAGGCGTTTATCATCTTTCATTTGGATATTGTCAAAAACTATAGGCTTTAAAGTTGTGTTTTCATTAATGTCTGCAATTTCTGTGATTCCCTTTTGGGCTATGAGCTTTCCAGAATATCTGACAAGGTAAACATCAATTAGGTTTCCGTGTTGATATTTAGGAAGACTAAGAACCAACATTGATGAGGACGAATCACCATAAAACTTATAACTTGGTTCAAGATTTTCGTATGCATTTTCTAGTTTTGACCATTCGATTACATTTGTATCAGCATTGCAGCTTTGGTTTGATTCTGGATCTTGGGTCCCTAAAGGCGCATCCAAAGATGAACCCTTTTCATCATCAGGGTTCTCATCGCTTGGTCCCTGACCGTTTGGCTCGCCTACTGGTTCAATAATCTCTTTTTTGAAGTCGTCGCGTTTTTGCAGTTTGCATGCGGAAAGAAAAATGATGCCCAATTGCAGGCAAGATCCCAAGCTACCTACAAGCCGTCGTCTTTCCAGGTAATGTTCAGAACTTTCAAAGATTTTTTTCAAAAAGTTAATAACTGAACTCCTTTGGTCCGGACTACTTCGTCCTGCAAATAATAAAGTCTTTACGGTTCCGGCTCTCTGATCGGAAAAAATATTCAAAGCTTTAGATTTATTGATCAGAGAAAATTTACCTTTAATTTAGTAATCTTAGGAGTTTATTAATAGTCTCTGGTCTTCTGCTTAGTAATTGGGAGCTAATAGAGAAATGTAATTGTTATAAGCTTTTCTGAGCTTTGATGAAGAGATATGGTCAGCTGTAGAAATGAGGTGGCTTTTTACAGATTTTTTTTGATTTTCGATTGGCAGGCATTTAAGAATACGTCCCACCTGTCTACTCACTCCCTTCGCAGAGTCTATGAGCTTGACCGGGCTTGGGAGATTGTTTGCCAACTCAGTACGTAAAAAGGGAAAGTGGGTGCACGCAAGAACAACCGTATCTACCTGCTGTTTGTGCAAAGGCTGGAGAATCTCATTGATAGGGCTTATATCAATAGGCTGACCTAATGCTTTGAGTTCTGCAAAATCAACTAATTGAGAGTTTCCTATTAAATAAGTTTTACAGTGTGTAGCATGTTTTTTTATTAGATTTTTGGTGTAATGGCTTTGAATAGTTGCTGGTGTTGCTAGAATTCCAATTCTCTTGACAATACTTTGCTCTGCAGCTGGTTTAATAGCAGGCACAACGCCAATGACGGGAATTTTAAGTATTCTTCTTAATATCGCAAGAGCGATGGTACTCGCAGTGTTACATGCAATAATCAAGATATTCAAGTCATGCTGCTTTACAAACTCAGGAGCTATAACCTTTAGCCGACTTAGCAAGAAGTCGGTCTGTTTATTCCCGTAAGGAAAAAATTTTTGATCTGCTAGATATTTTAAATTTTGCTCCGGGTAGGTGTTAGCAACCTCGGCTAAGATACTTAGACCGCCTATACCTGAGTCTAAAAAACCGATATTAAAACAAGGAATATCAATATGACCGCTCATAAAGAGCCTCCTTAGTCATTTGTCTACAGAGTTTGCTTTATTATAAAAAAAAACTTAACTTGACAAGGTTACTCTATTAACTGTTTGCACAGGTGCGATCTTGATGAATTTAAGGGGAATAGAAAACCGACTTCAAGGTTCAAAGTTAAGAACTCGATTTGCTCCTACACCTAACGGTTACTTGCATCTAGGTCACGTAGCCCACTGTATTTATGTTTGGGGTATTGCAAGGGCATTAAATGGTACGGTTGTGCTGCGGATGGAAGACCATGATCGTCAGAGGGCTAGGCCGGAATACATAGCAAGCATCATGAAGGACCTAGAGTGGTTAGGGTTTGTGCCTGACGAGGGTTATGATGATGGTGTTAAAAAAAATCCTTACCTACAGAGCGCATTCCAAGAGCCATATTACAAGGCCTTAAAGTTATTAGCAGATATGGGTTGTACCTATCTCTGTTCATGCACTCGAAAACAAGTTAAAGAGCGTTTATCTACTGATCCATCGACTCGAGGCTATGATGGGCTCTGCCGTTACCATGCGCCTCAAGCAGAAGAAGATACCTGCATTCGACTTAAGGTTGGTAATAATCCGGTGTCTTTCTGGGATAGCTTCTTAAAAATCATTGTCCAGGAGCCAGGAATCGAATTTGGGGATCTATTGCTTGTTGATAAGAAGAAAAATTTCTCTTATCACCTTAGTGTTGTGGTCGATGATTTGAGGCATGATATCAATTTTGTCATCCGTGGCCTCGATTTATTAGCATCCACTGGAGCGCAAATTTATCTACGGAAACTACTTGCGCCAGAAGTAAGACAGCCAATCTTTGCGCACCATCCGTTGTTGTTACACAAACAAAATCCAAAGGTCAAACTTAGTAAGCGAAACTGGGACGAAAGTATAGGGAGTTTGAGAGACCAGGGTTTTACTACCAGCCAGCTTATTGGTCAGGTAGCTTATGAGCTTGGTCTAGCTAATGGAAATAGAGAGTTGAAGGTTAGTGAACTCGGAAATTTATGGGATGTCTAAAGAGCTAGCTCTATTTCTGAGCGATCACAGTACCTAGGTCCTCCCCCATATGAGATTCGGTTATTAATAAATAGTTCTATTTCAGCAGTGTCAAACCCTTCCTGAAAAAGGCTCTTGACAATTTTATTAAATACGAGCTCTGATGTTTGCTCGTTAATCGCCGAGTAATCATTGGAAAGCGAGCGTTTAGCAATATCGCTTAAATGTGAAGATTTCCACTCAAGAGTTCTGGGAATATTTCCAAGGTAAACCTCAACTTCACGTAGCTGGGCGATTAGCTTTATTGCCCATTCTGGGCAGTGATCACTAGGGGTATTTTTTGTTTTTGTTATATCCATAAAAATCATCCTTAACTAAGCGAGTTCAGTAACTACATGCTTAGATCTATAGCGTCAAGGGGCAGTTCTAATTAACTAATCATTTCTGGATGTTTAAGAACCAAAAATCGGCATAGGTTTAAAAGGAGTATCCGTAGAAGTTTCGTAAGCCGGTTTGGAAGAAAATATTGTTACCGATATAAACAGGAGATCCAGTTACTAGACCTTCTAGTTGATCGTGCCAAAGCATCTTACCCTCTACGTCTAATGCTGCAATTCTGCCTTGTGTCGAAGTCACATATAACTTTGTTTCACCAGCAGTTATGCTACCAACACTAGCGCCAATATGACTTTGCCAAAGCTGTTTTCCATTATCGGGGTTGTAGGCATATACATAGCCACTATGAGTGCCGACGTAAACCCTGTTGTGTCGGAAACTACTATCGGTTATCGAATTAAGTTTTACCGGTTCCCACATATTTTGTTTGGGGTTGTTTAGATTAACTGCCGTCATAATGCCATCATAGCGGGTAAGCAGAAGTCCTTTGCCGTTACCGATGATATAAATTTCGCCAATCATGTCGTGGAATCTAGCTTCGCTGAATCCAGGGTTATGAGTCCACTTACGCTCTCCAGTCTTGAGATCGAGTGCTACAACCTCACCAGATGACAGACCATAGTAAACTTGCTCTTGATGAACAGTTGGAGCAGCAAGGTTACGGATGCTGAGGCCTTCACTGGCATTGCTATCATGGACCCAGTTCACTGTGCCTGATTCACTATCGATAGCGTAAATGGTTTGTTTGGCAGTAACCACTAGGAGCTGGTTTTCTGTTTTTTTAATACGTCTGGCTGGAAAGGAGTCCAGCTTCCGTTCCCAAACTTTATCTCCAGTTAACGCATTAATTTTCCAAATACTTCCATTCCTAAAGCCGAAAACTGCCCAGCTGCCAAAACTAACCGGAGGGCAAGTTTGAGCACCAGGAGATTTGCGCCACCATTTAGGACCCAAACCTGGAAGAGTCAGACCAGTTAACCAATCATCATCTAAGCTGCCTAAGAGAATTCCGTTGGACTCAAGCCAACCACCGTAGTCAGCAACTGCTAGAGGCTTTTCCTTGTCCAAATCAGGGGCTAGTTTAAAAAAGCTAGTTCTAAAAGGCTTGTAATTCTTTAAATACCCACTCTCAATTTCACTTTGGGATCTTTTTAACTCATATCCAGCATGATAAGGGAGCCTTTTGGCTTCGTTGCAGGAGCTGGATAGGCCTGTTAACAATAAAAGTGAAAAATAAGTTAGGGCCGTCCGCTTTTGGGATTTAGCAGGATGGTGTTCCACTGTCAAAGATTGAATATCAGAACTCACGGAGGCCTCCTTGGGTGGATGAGCATTTAGCTGAGGATTAAATTCCCAATTTTATGCTCCTCAATAAAAACAGATCACCAAATGTACTTCATGGCCTTTGCTTTTTGAGCCTCGGGGGAAGAGTTGTGTTCGTTGATAAGCTTGTCTAGTGTGCTGGTTGCAGCAGATTTTTTTTCAGCAAGCATTTCTAATCTTGCTTTGGCAAATAAAACCTTAGGCATCTCATCGTCGTTTGCATGAGTCATGAGTTTTTCTGTTTCCGCTAATGCTTCGATGTATAGCCCTTGCTCCTCAAGTAAGGAGAGGTACAAAAATCGAACCTGGAACTGGTAGAAGTCAAGCTCTGAGTCTGCCTGTGCTAGCAAATCTTTAGCAAGTTCGGTGGCTTCTTTGAATGTTTCTTTTTCAACCATTATGTTTAAGGCTGCTAGACCTGCCCTTAAACCTTCCGGAGCTTTTGCGTACTTCTGAAAGTAGCCAAGGTAGTCTTTGGCTGTTTTCTCATGCTTAGGCTTAATAGCTTCAATGCGTTTTTGCAGCTCTGCTTTTTTTTCAGCAAGTTCGCTAGACTCTGGAGTATCCGTATTTGATTTGGCTAGTTCTTTTAGCTTGCTATCAATGCCTGCCAATTCAGTTTGCAGGGATTGGCTTTCTTTTCCAGCCTCTTCCAGTTCTTTGTTGAACGCTTCATCAATAACCGCCAGCTCTTCCCGGCGGCCTTCCCCTTGTTTAGCTTGATAAAACTTCCAAGATAGATTGGCTGCTACCAGGAGCAAGACGGAGACCAAGCCGACTACTATTTGGACCTGATTCGCGGCACACCAGTCGGCGAATACAAAGGCCTTTTTTTGAAATTCATCGGGCGCTTTTAGTTGCTGTTTACGTTTTTTTTCAGATACCATTTATAACCTCGAATTTTCCTTAACAGTAACTACTTGAGCTGGAAGCTGACAAGCTGAGATAATATAAACAAATTAATGTTTTTGCCTAGTGATTTTAATAAAAACACCATATTTGAGCTTGATTTCAGCGAATAAGCCATTTAACAAAGCTTTTTTTGGAGACCGCCAATGAGCACATCAGGATTAGCGCGTCATCTTGTTAAAGAAGGATTTCTTTCAGATAGTGATTGCCAACTGATCGCTCGCGATCATAGTAACACAGGAGCAGCGTTTGCTAAAGTTGTTGTTGCTTTGGGAATCCTCAGCGAAGAAAAGTTGGCACAATACTTGCGGGAAAAGACAAAGTGCCCAATGATTCCGCACAAACAAGTTTGCTCTACCCAACAAGATGCCGAAGGCTTGATCAGTTTACCGCTATTACAATCCTTGGAGGTTATTCCGCTTCAGCTAAGTGGCGATACACTGACCGTGGCAATGGCAGACCCACTCGATCAGAATACCTTGCAACAGCTTAAATTTTTTACCTCTTTTAAGATCAAGCCCACAATTGCTACCTTTAGTAGTTTGTATCTTAGTCTAGAAAATCTTATTCAAGGATTCTCAGCGCAGAAAACTACATTAGAAAAATTCTTATCCCATCATAAATTGGCGGTGCCACCTCCAGCAGCTGCGAGGCCTGTGCAAGGTGCAAGTTTTAAAAATCCAAGCTCACAAGTGGTACACAAGGGCTCAGAAGATGAGGATGACGAGAACTATGATTCCTATGATGATTTCAATGATGATGCTACTGAGGTGGCAGGCAGTATCGATGATATTGACTCTGATTTAGATCATGATTCCGTAGGGGTGGGAGATGATGCACCTAGCTCTAGCGGAGATTCAGCCGGTGAAGAATTACCACAAAGTGATGAGGTGAGCGCTCACGGAGGTTCTGCGACATGGGACGAACCATCAGCGGGAGATGAATCTTTGGCTGTATCAGGTGCAGATCCGAGTGAAGATGTAGATTTTTGGGACGAGGTAGAAGGTGGTGATGAAGATAGTAAGGGAGAAGGCCAAACTGAATCATTAACAGCAGGGCAGGTTGAGCTGTGGGATGATGATGATCCTGTAGCAACAACTGAATCGTCTGATTCAGTTTCTAAAGGCGATAGCTTGGATCCGGGAACTGGCCAGCTATGGGACGATGCTGCTGGGACACAAGCTGCTCCAGCAGAGTCACCTCCTCCGGCTTCAAAAAGTAAGGATCAAGAAGAAGATGATTTAGATTTGTGGAGTGCTTTAGAGGAAGGATCCTCAAATTCTTCTGACCAAGAGTCTAAAGATATTGCTTCAGATGTCTTGGCTGAAGGATCTAGTGACAAGCAAGATGCTGCGCTTGAAGAACAGGAAATTTCTGAAGATGATATGACTTCACAAGGTGAAGAGCAGAGCTTAGATGGAGATGTTTTTTCAGGTGACGAGCTCAATTTTGATGATGATGAGATTGGAGAAACATCACCTGTTGAGAGAAGTGACTTAGGAATTGAGCAAGGGTTGGAAAGTGAAAATTCTCAAGATTTTGCTGGTAGCCTAGATAGCCTAGGCGAAGATGGAGCTGGAATTGAAGGAGAAGTAGAGGAGCTTGAGGAGAGTTCTGAAAAACTTGCAGCATCAAGTTCCAGTGAAGGAGAAGTAGACTTTGGTGATGAGCTATCGGACCCTGCATTTGAAGAAGGAGAAGTAGAGGAGCTTGAGGAGAGCTCTGAAGAACTTGCAGCATCAAGTCCCAGTGAAGGGGAAGTGGACTTTGGTGATGAGTTATCGGACCCTGCGTTTGAAGAAGGGGAAGTTGAGGAGCTTGAGGAGACAAGTTCCAGTGAAGGAGAAGTAGACTTTGGTGATGAGCTATCGGACCCTTCGTTTGAAGAAGGGGAAGTTGAGGAGCTTGAGGGGAGTTCTGAAGAACTTGCAGCATCAGGTTCCAGTGAAGGAGAAGTAGACTTTGGTGATGAGCTATCGGACTCTGCGTTTGAAGAAGGAGAAGTTGAGGAGCTTGAGGGGAGTTCTGAAGAACTTACAGCATCAAGTACAAGCGATGAAGAAGCAGAGCATTTAGACGAGCTATCCGACTTAGCATTTGAAGAGGGGAAGCAAGAAATTCCTGAACATAGCCAGGGAGTAGTTGAAGAAACACATGCAATTGTACAAAGTCAAGCTGAATCGCAGCCAGAATACGACACGTCAACAAATACAAATGTTTCTGATGAGTCTGAAGCATTAGTGGGGTTGGAGAACTTTGATGAGTTGCAAAGTATGGAAACCCAAACTGCTGGTAATGAAGAAGGTTTAGCTGAGCTTAGTGATGAGCTTAGTTCCATTGAAGGAGATGACGTAGACCTTGGTAAAAGTAGTCAGAGTGAGTTAAATCTGTTTGATGAAGACAAGCAGGCTCAGGAGTCTGATTCCGTTAAGCTTTATGCCTCTCAACAAGATTTGGCCATAGGTTTTTTGAATCATGGAATCGCTAAAACTAGCTTAGCTTTTACACCTGCCAAAGCGCAGGAAGCTGCTCGTTCAAGCTTGATTAAGGCAGGGATTCCTCGAGGCTTGATCTTAAACTTGGAAGATGATCATTTGTCTTACCTGACTCACTGGAATGAAGATGAAAGAAACTTGGGTAGTGAAATAAAAGCGATCGAAATTAGCTTTGAAGACCTTCCTAAGGCAGATCATGAGCAACTTTGGCTGGATCATAAAACGACCTTGCAAGGGCTTGAGTTAATATGTGGGGATAGTAGTCATATGCTCCGGATTCATTGGGGACAGTTTGGTCAGAATGCATCAGGGGTGACTATTGCGAGCTGGTCTGACAAAGCTTTTCGAGGCGAACAGCTTGAAGTTTTGTCTGCAAAATTAGTTGATCAATTGGGCCGGAAACTTAGTTAGCGGATTCCTGGGTATTGAACCCAGGTTGGGAACTAAACGCTTACACGCGCTCCCATGAGGAATGCTTGAGAGCTGATGTCAGTTTTTGCCGACTTAACATTTGTTTCTTCGTTTTTCAACTGCTGCTGTTTACTGATGTAAGAGTACTCAACTAGAGCTCCAACCATTTCAGTGATCTTAACATCTGCACCTACATTAACGTGGTATCCTGAGAACTCACCACTTGCTTCCATTTTTTTACCAGTGTCGTCTTTCGTTTCGAAGGTAACACTTGAAAGTGCTTCAAATGTATATCCCATCTTTACATAAGGAATAACGATATCTGTGCCTACTATTTCAGCAGGAAGCCATGCTTTGATTTCAGGTGCTATATCCCATCCGTAAGCAGTTTCAGTGTTTTCTCCGAAATCAGCCTTGTTGAAGTCGGAAAGTGTTGCACGTAGGCCTACTGATATTGGGTATTCCCCCATGGGTTGGACCTGGGCTCCCAAAGAATAGTCGTTAGCTTGAAATTTTGTCGTTGTTTTTTCAACCTTGTCTTCATTCCAGCTACGACCTAGCATAAAATCGCCATCAAATGAGACAGCTCCAGCTTGAAGTGCAGAACCAAATACTGTTGCTAAAACCGCAGCTTTACCAATTTTTCTGTTCATGTTTTTCTCCATCATGGTTTGGATCATTTGTGAAATACAAATCAGAGATACCAATCTTGTATTAAATAATATTTAAATATTCCAATAAAAAAGTACTGGAGTATGAATTAAACTATTAAACAAGTAGTTCAAGAAGATCTTCTTTGCTTAATGAAAAAGAATTACCAGCTGCACTAATCACTGAGTCCGCTAAGGCTCTTTTCTTTTCCTGAAGAAGTAATATTTTTTGCTCAACAGTATCCTCACTTACCAATCGAGTGACAATAACTGGTTTTTTTTGCCCGATACGATGTGCCCGGTCGGCAGCCTGGTTCTCTGCAGCAGGGTTCCACCAAGGGTCAGTGATAAAAACATGGTCGGCAGCAGTGAGGTTTAGGCCAACACCTGCAGCTTTGAGAGAAAGGAGTAGGACTTTTGTTTTTCCATCGCTTTGGAACTGATCTACAATCTCTTGGCGATTTTTTGTTTGTCCGTCAATCCTCAAGGACTTTATCGATTCTTTTTCAAAGGATCTTTCAATTAAATTCAAGAATTGAGTCCATTGTGAAAAAATTAGGCACTTATTATTTGATTCAAGGCTGCTACTTATACACTGGAGAAGAAGGGTAAGTTTTGATGAGTTTTCTAAATCGGCTGGCTTATTCGGTAAGAGACCTAAGTGGCACGACGCCTGCCTTAAACGCAATAAGAGCTCAAGAGCTTCAATCACTCGCCCACCTTGTGTGAGTTGTTCTAATACTTCTTTGCGACTTGCCACCTTTAAGGTTTCATATACACTCCGCTCTTCTTCACTGAGTGAATTATATTTTACGACATCAGTCCTGGGTGGGAGGTCTTTTGCAACTTGGGATTTAAGTCTGCGTAAAACAAATGGTTTGACTCTTCTTCTTAGTCTTTCTCCTGCTTCTGTATTCCCTGATAAAATCGGTTTTACATAGGATTTTTGAAAATACTCAAAATTCCCCAGCAAGCCTTTGTTTAAGAAATTGAATATACTCCACATATCTTCCAGCTTGTTTTCTACCGGAGTGCCGCTAAGAGCAAGTTTAAAGTTGGCATTTAAACGATACGCTGATTTGGCTGATTGGCTACGAGGGTTCTTAATTGCTTGGGCTTCGTCGAGAACTAACATATCGAAAGAAATGTTAGCAAATATTTCAATGTCGATACGCAAGAGTGCATAACTAGAAATGATGACCTGAGCTTCTGACTCGATCTTGCGGTTTTGACCATGAAATATACTGCAATTTAAGGAAGGTCTAAACTTTTTCAGCTCTTTCCGCCAATTTTCTAATACGCTCGTTGGAGCGATTACGAGAGTTTTGCCCCTAATGCATGCAATAGTTTGCAAAGTTTTTCCTAGCCCCATATCGTCTGCTAGCAGTGCCCCCATTCCGGATCGTTGGAGAAAGCTAAGCCACTTGTAGCCTTGCTCTTGGTAAGGCCTCAGCTGGGCATTCAGATCCTTTGGGAGAGGGGTTAGGGGTAACTCTTCATATTGTTCCAGAATCTGTTTCCACTTTTCCAGACCAATAGGAGCCTCTAACTCAAGGTCTTGGTATAGGTCTGCTAAAGTAGGTAGCATGCAGCTAGGGAGTTTTTCTGAATCATCTTTTGCCCGTAGTAGATCAAAAATTTGGGAGCCATATTGATCCAAAAAATCTTTAGGAATGGGAGCATACCCACCATCCAAAAGCGGTACCATGGGTTCTTGCATAGACCAGGAATTCAGTACCTGTAGAGGGTCAGCATGTTTTTTGGCACGACCACTATTCGCAGATGAAAACTCAACATGAAACGGATTTTCGGGGTCGAGTTGCATCGGTAAGGAAAAACTAAGTTCAGGATAGACTTGAAATTGCTGTCTGCCTTCCCCTGTTACAAAGTACCCTTTTCTCTCAAGTTTTTCTATAAAAGAAATTGCATCCGAAGCATGAAGATTCACACTCTTGTTTAACTCAGCTTCGGGTAGTCGGCGTGTTAGTTCATCACGAAGCCTGTGTTCCTCTTCGATCATTCTGATTGGAATTTTTAGATTTCCATTTGGCACTAACTTACCATCTTTAATTTTAGCTGAAATGGGGTCTCCATAAACGATGATAGGGCAAGCGATCAGCTGGCTTCCATGTGTCTTGGTTTCCCATGCTATTCTAGGTTTTATATGTTCAGTTTTGGGAAGTTTAGTAGATTTAATGATGACGGGAACTATTCCTCGGAGTTTCGGAATAATTTCTGAAACTAAAATAGCTATTTCTTTAATGCCAAAATGCCTTCCTTCGCGCAGCATAAGGCGTAAATCTTGGCTTAGATTGACATGAAGAAGAGGGTGAAGTGATTGCTGCTTGGTACCGCAAAGAATAGCTCCATTGTTAAAAACCCGCTCGATTAGGGGGTTTCTCTGGCTTTTGATATGAATCCCTCCAGAGCTATCAACAATTTGAACTGTGGCTCCCAATGGATTTGCTTTGCAGATGATTTCTTTACCATCGAGAAATACCCTTTCGCAGTCTTGGAGACTTTTAATCACTTCTTTAAGTACATTAGGAGAAAGAATACCTCCTTTGCGATGCCCGTCAATTATGTGATCTACAGTGAGGTCTTCTTTGGAAGGAGCAAGTTTGGGCCCATGGATTCTTCCATTTGCTAGGGCAGCAAGGGATACAGCAAGGATTTCTTTCTCTCCATCTTTTTTCACGATACGCTCAAAGCTTAGGTCTTTATCGGCAGTAGAAAAGTGATACTCTATTGTCGCTATTTTTTTACTAACTTGAGGCAATTGCACCCCTTGTTCGTGTGCTCGATTGATCGCAATGATTGAAGCGACAACATGTTCGCATGGGTCTTCACCGTTGCCACAATCACAATTCCAGTCTTCATCATCCGGCCAAAGGGTAACGACTGGATTTACAGCTCTATTGCTTTCAAGAACTGTTAGGGTAATTTCCTCTTCGCTCCATTCTTTCCCTAGAACTCCACCTTTTCTGGTGAGAGCGACACCTTTAGACCACGTGCTTGCATTGGTTGAATTGCGAACTGCTTCAAATAGTTGCTTCATTTTCGGTACACCGTTATCAAAAAAACTTACTGCTGCTAAGTTAAGGAAAAGAATTAATGTTCGGAAATCTGGTCGGATAAGCTTAGTGCTACCTTATGGGCAAGGATTGAAAATACTTTTGCTTGGGGCCTTCTTTTTTGTAAGCTGATCGGCTGTCCAGTGTCACAAGCCATACGAATTGAAGCGTCAAGAGGAATATTGGCAAGGATAGGTATGTCTCGCTGTTTTGAGAAATCTTCGCCGCCGCCTTCACCAAAAATATGCTCTTCATGACCACAATTTGGGCATGAAAATACTGACATATTCTCTATCATTCCAAACACCGGAACACTAAGGTTCTTAAACATTGACAACGCTTTGTGTGCATCTAGTAAAGCTACATCTTGTGGAGTCGAGACAATTAAAGCTCCTCTTATGGCTAGGCTTTCTATTAAAGAAAGCTGTACATCTCCAGTGCCAGGTGGCAAATCGATCACGAGTATATCAAGTTCTTTCCAACAGACATCGAAGCATAACTGTTCAATGGCTTTGCTGACGAGTGGACCACGCCAAATCACTGGGTTGTAAGAGTCGGAAAGAAAGCCAAAGGAAACAACCTTGACGTTGTGAACGATCAAAGGGATGAGTTTTCCATTTTCATCTATTTCCATTGGGCCTTTTAACCCTAGCATAGTAGGTCCTGAAGGCCCATAAACATCCGCGTCCATTAAACCAACTTGGTGACCTAGCTTAGCGAGAGAGATGGCAAGATTGGTACTGATAGTGGACTTTCCCACACCTCCTTTCCCAGAGGCTACGACAATAATGTTTTTAACTCCAGGAATTGGTCTTTTTCGGACAGTGATCCCAAAAGGGTTGGGGTTAGTGTTAACAGAAACGGGCCCAAGAGAAGTTTGATTTTCTTCAATCGAATTTGGTTTGGTACGGCGAAAGTAAATAGTGAAAGGGTCTTTAGGGAATTTTTTTCCTAAATCGGAAAGCAACTGTCTTTCAATCAAGAGCTTGTTGTCTAGTTCAAGCCCATCAGATCCCATATGAATTTGCCAGTTGTGCTCCCCACGAACAATGTCGAGCAAGCGTGAGCGTAACTTATCTGGAGACTCTTGTTCAAGCCCACTTCCTAATTTCTGTTTTATTTCACTGAGAGCACTAAAAACAATGGACTTTAGGTCTTTTTCATCTCTGTTAGCAGTTTCCATGAAGCTGTAACCTTGTTTTTTTAATGATTTTAGTATGATCTAGCTCTATGGGCGGATCTATGCGCATCTACGAAGGTTTTTTTATACAATGGATCAAAGCAGCTGTCACCCTTCATTAGAGGGGGAAGGATAGCGTTTTAAGTTTTGACAAGTTTAAGGTATTTGAGTCCTGTATCAGATTTGATGACCAGTTTTAATTTGTTGACTTTATAGAATAGCTTTCTAGGGGGAGAAACCATGAAGCCAAGGCTTATGCTTATTGCTGGCATTTTTTGTATTAGTTTAACAATATTTTATTTGTCCAAATCCCCAGGCCCTGAAGTTATTAACGAACCAATACTTCGCCCAACTCATGACAGCAAACATCGGATTAACAATGGTGTAAACTCGCTATTAAATGAAACGGTCCCAATAAATAATGAGCCTCAACAGAAGGAGCTTGAGACTGGACTGTCTGCAGAAGAAGTTAAGATCATTCGCCTTATTAAGGCTAGGTTTTCATCTGGTGACTACCAAACTAGCCTCAGGCTTCTTGAAACACATCTTGAAGAAACTAATGGCAGTGAGTCTTTTTTAGAATGGATGCAAAAGCAATTACAGGCGGTTTTGACTGCATCTGCGTGGATGAAGATAAAAACTGGGGATTGCGAAGGAGCTTTGTCCGATTTTGATCGAGCTCGGGTATTTGGCAAAGACAGAGCTATCTCTTCTGGCTTGGCATACTGTTATCACCAGCTTCGCTTATGGGATGATGCTCGTAGTGAGATTCAATGGTACCTTGAACGCGAACCTTTAGATATTAGTGCTATGAATTTATATGCTGATATTTTGGAGTCCTCTCGCAACTATGAGCAAGCTGTGCTGGTGCTTGAAAAGGCGATTGAACACAGTAAAAAGGATAAAGAAAAAGAGATGCTTAAACGAAAACTATCTGCAATGAAAAAAAAGGAGGGAGAAAGCTATTTTCAAGAGCTTAGCCAAAGTCGTCACTTTTCTTTACTGTTTCACGGTGAGGTTTCTAATAATGTAGCCGATTGGATTTTAAGTACTTTAGAAAAAGCTCATGAAGAGTTGATAGATCGTTGGTCAATGAAGCCTTTGAGAGGGCCCGTGGAGGTGGTGGTTTATTCCCAAGAAACCTTTTCAGAAATCATGGTTGGAGGTCCTCATTGGCTTGGTGGCGTTTTTGATGGTCGTATTCGTCTTCCACTTTTATATCAGGGCTTCACAGAACAGCAATTTTGGGAGAACCTTGAAACGACCTTAAGGCATGAGCTTGTTCACGCTATGTTTGCAGATATGACTAGACGTAGACCGCTCCCACCTTGGTTCGAAGAAGGAGTGGCACAGCGGTTTACATGTGAGGGGGTAGGGTGTAATGTACTTGATGATTTGCCCACGCCAGGCAGCTTTTTGCTTGGAAGGGATTTTACCCAGTCATTTACTCAATATGGCATGGAAAAAGCTGGAATTATCTACAAACAGAGCCTGTACTTGATCCTTTGCTTAGAACAATTGGTTGATACAGGGGGTCTAAGAGGGGTGATTGAGCAGATATCCCACCAAGGTCCCTTAGATTCGGATAGTATTTTGAAGCCGATAGGTTCCAATTTTGCAACTCTTTTAAGTACTGGAAGAAAAAAATGGGAAGAGGGAGTAGCTTTATATGGGAATGGAAGGTGAAATAAAGAGGACTCGCAATTGGGAATTAAAATAATAGCAAAAAACCGAAAAGCCTTTCACGAATACGAAATAACGGACAGATTTGAAGCTGGAATTGCTCTTCAAGGTACGGAAGTTAAGTCAATGCGTGAGGGAAAGGTAAATCTTGGCGATGGATGGGTAGCTATTGATGATCTAGGCGAAGCCTATTTGAAACAGGTACATATAAGTCATTATAGCCATGGGAATATTTACAATCATGCCGAAAGCAGGCCTCGTAAGTTACTGCTAAAAAAACAAGAATTAAAAAAACTGTCAGAGCAAGTCGAGCGCAGAGGTTTCGCGCTTGTGCCTCTTAAGGCTTACTTTAAGGGGCAGTTTATTAAGATAGAGATTGGAGTTGGAAAAGGTAAAAAGGCTCATGATAAGCGAGATAGTAGTAAAGAAAAAGATGCGCAGAGGGAAATTGAGCGAGCAATAAAAAGTTCAAAATCCTAATCAGGACAAGTGATTATTTCGCAATTTGAATTCTGTTCCATTTGCGAGTACCTATTGAGTAAAACGACAAAGTTTCAGTGTTTTCGCTGACCTTGTTCCTCGCCTCAATAGCTACATATCCTCCGTCGGGTGAGATAGATTCAAATGCAGCATATTGATTATTTGGAGCACTGAAGCTTGATAGCAGCCAGCTCTTTTCGTAATCAAAAATTGCTATATTTCCAATTTTTTTTCTTTGTTTACGGGTGCTTGCAGCTACTGTTGCAATTTTTTTTGCAAAGTTAGTTTTTAGGTGGGTTTGGTCTAAGTTAAACATCTTTGGTATATATATGGTATAGACCTTCCTTTTGGCTCGCCCACTCCACCTGCTTAGCTCGATGATGTCGATGGATTGAGAATCCTTCTTATAGTGAGCAACCCCAAACAAATTTTTACGTTGAATAAGTTTATCTCCAGAAGAAAAGATAACTCCCCCTGCCATTTTTCCTTGACCCTCATATGCCACCAGGCCTCTCTTGCCGCTTGTTTGCTGTGGTTGCCAGGTATAGTAGCGATTCCGGTTTGAGTCGAAGTACAATAGAATTTCATTTTCATTTCTTTTGACAAAAGTTGTCCTTACCTGGAAACTTCCAAAGTCAAATTCAAGCGCATTACTTCGAGAAAAATCATAGAGGTTCCACAATTTGGTAGTTTCGACAGTCTGAAAATCTCCTTTTCCTTGGATTACTTGCAATTTTCCGCCAGATTTTTGCCTCTTCTGAATAGGAAAGCTGATATATCTTGCTGCGCCTCTATTGCAATGGTTGGGGTTTGAATTGAAGACTACTACTACCAAAGCTTTTAATGGATCTCCGTGAGGAATTATACTTACAGTTTCAGGAAGATTTAGCGTCATAAGGAGCTTTGATTTCAGTGTTTTTACATCAATTTTATAAAGTCCGTATTTTCTAAGAGGTCCTTCAATTTTTTTGGTACTATTTTCTTTAGCAAGTTGAGCAAAGTGATAATATTCAGTGTTATTAGTAAAAAAGCCGTTCCCTCCTATGGGACTTGACCAATCTAAGTTGCAATTGAATATTTGATTGCTGGATCGTGTCTTTGAAGGAGTATAGGTATTTTTATTTTTACCTCCCTTAGAGGTATTCTTATTCTGCTGCGCAATAGCAGAGTCGACAAAAAAGCTTGTTAAAAGAATAAAGGCCGAAAGGAATTTCTGTTTATTTTTTGGCATGTACATATCTACTTTGAGTTCATTTATCTTTTTGTATTTTATCATAAAAAATCTAATATTTATAAATCACCTACCAGCCTTTTACCCTATGATTACAATGTAAGGCATGATATCTTCGAGCGGAATAAGGGATTGAGTTGATAAAAGGCTAAAAAAAACATGCAAGTAAGCCAATGTGATGATAAGTTGTATCGAAGTAGCAAGCAAAAAATTCCTAGATCCCATGTGAATGATTGGAAACTTTTAGAAAACAATAATATCAATTTTTTGCTCCATATACCCTCTTCGACATTAATAGCGGCAGCCCCAGAAACTTTAACTTCAGCTTGTTGCAAGAGTCCTTGCCCGCTGTGCCTGTTTGAAGAGCAGGTAAAAGTTCCAATAAAAGTGCCTCCGAAAATTGATATTTCAGCAATTGCATTAAATGTAATTGAATCTTGTAACTTAAGATGTACCTATTGTTTCGCTGGAGATGGTGACTATGGTAAGCCCAGTGTAATGAGCTTGGAGCTTGCTAAAAAGGTCATTAATTATTTTGTTCAGAAACGTGATAATCTCCACATAATTTTTTTTGGGGGTGAGCCCCTTCTAAATTTCAGTTTGATAGAAAAGGTTGTGAAATGGTGTGAAAGCCAGGTTGATAAGCAATTTACTTTTGGTATGACAAGCAATGGGGTACTACTCAATAAGTATATGCTGAGCTTTATTAAAAGGCATAATTTTTCTTTGAAAATCTCATACGATGGACCATTGCTACAGGCAAAGCAAAGAATAGGTACCTCAAATCAGTTAGACTTAGGTTCTGTTACAGAGAAAAAATTGATAAAATACTCTGAAGCTTTGTCTCAATTAAAAAGCATAAAGTTGCGATCAACTTTAATACCCAGCCATTTACCTGAGGCATTTGATAATATTATAAGCAGTCTAAATAGCTACAGTTATCGATTCGCTTTTGCTAGGTCAGCTTCAGTAGATAAGAAACTTCGGTTCTCAATGGGAGACGTTGAGAAATTAAACAAAATTTTGGGGCTAGTTGTAGACTGCTACTTAGAAAAAAAAGAATTCCATTCATTGTTACAGATTTCAAATCTACATAAATTTATTAAGATGATCCATCATGGAGATTATCATCGCAATTTTTGTGGTGCTGGAATAAATTATCTATCGGTTTCAACTAGTGGGAGATTTTATTTATGTCATCGTTTTACTGAAGATGAAGAAGAGATTTTAGGTGACATTGAAGAAGGACTTAATCTAGCTAGGTCAAGAACAATAGCTGGGTTGCGTGCAGTTCAAATGGAACCATGTCGTAGTTGTTGGATGCGTAATTTTTGTGGAGGCGGATGTTTTCATGAGCATAAACTTGCTAATCATAGCATTGGAAAAGTCGATCCAATGTTTTGTTTACTCCAGGATGCTGAGTTGCGGCAATCAATACGCATTTATTTGCATTTGAAACATGAGGCTCCTGAACTTCTTGATAGACAATGAGAAACTTCCAGAAAAAAGTCATATCAATAGCATCTTTTTTGCATTTTTCTGCATTTTACCAATAGCAATCGTTTTATATGTGTTTTATGGTGAGGAATTAAGGCTCAGCCTTGAAAATGATTTATTTGATATTAGAACTCGGATAAAGCCGCAAACAGCCGATACTTCAAGAGTGGCGGTTGTTACAATTAGCCAACAAGATATTGCAACCATAGAACAAGAAAATGCTCAGGTTCCAAAACTGTCTTCCATTAGGCAAATAATAGATGCTTGTTTCCTTTCAAATCCCGAAGCGGTGGCCCTCGTAATACCACGTCATGATGTTGATTATGATTCAGCAGAATTTGATGAATTTCTTAGAATTTTGAATTTGTATCCTAATCTTTATTTGGGGACCTTTGATTTAAATTATAGGCAGCCAACAGGGATCTTAATGCCAACTGGGTTGATGTCTTATCCCGATCAAGAGTTTGGCAGTGGAACAATTCGTACTTATAGGAGAGAGGTGACCAGGACGCTACCATTGATGAGTTACCGAGAGGATAAACTTGTGCCTCATCTGATGAATGAAATAGCACAAAAGTATTCAAACCAGGAGAATAAACAATCATTAAAACAGCTTAACTTTAGGCGTGTTGCAGAGAATCAGCAAGAACTTTCGGGATTGAACCCTTGGAACCCCGATCCTCCACCTGTACCTAATGTTAAGTTAAATTTTGTTGAGTCCCATATTTTTTTAACAGTTAATTCTGTAGACTTACTTGCCAACGGCGTAGATCAGAGATTAACTGGAAGAATTGTTGTGATAGGTTATACTGCCTATCGCAGGCGAACCTATGCTAACCGTGAAGGAACCCATGTAAATACTCCTTGGGAGGGAGATGGTAATCCAGAAGTATTTGGAACGCCTTTCGTCTATGTGCTTGCTGTGCTACTACAAAATTTGCTAGAGGGTGCCTGGTTGTCTGATGCACCCTTTAAGGTAAATATGTTTCAAACTTTAGCTATTAGTATCATTAGTTTTTTTGTTTGGCGGATGCCTCCCTTCTTAGCTGTGTCACTATTCGGTATCCTACTTGTTACCCTCACCTATATTCATAGTATTTTGTTTGCAATCGCCAATATTCATGTTCCCTTAGCTGATACATTGCTTTTTGCTATTCTTAGCACGATTGCTGGAGCTTTTGTTAAGGCACACTTTAATAGCAGACAATTTGTAAAGCGTGAAGGGAGGGCCAAAGCAAAGAAAAATCTGGCTATTATCCAGAGTCGTTTCTTAAATCGATTTTCCTTTGAGCTTTATGAAAATAACAAACAGATTCGTGAGCTTCTTGCAAAGCATACCGATTCAAAAAGTGTTCCTGAAGTAGCTCGAAAAGTTTTTTCGAAAGCATTAGGTAGCTGTGAGGAGCTTGGAGAGTATCTATTTGGTATCAAACAGTATGCAAGTTTGAGAGAAGATCAAGGGAGAACTATCAGAAAGCAAAGTGTTGAGTTAAATGAAATGCTAGCTAAAGTTCTTGGTCTCTTTGAGTCTCTAATTGAAGAGCAAGGCGTTAGAATTGCAATTGAATGCCCGGTAAAGATTTTTGTTTTTACAGACAAGATATTTTTAGAGCCCATCTTGTTTAACTTAATTTCCAATGCAATTAAGTATTCTCCAAAAGATGGAGAGGTTACCTTACGAGTTGTGGATTGTTCAAACAATCAGGTCAAAATTGAGGTTATAGACCAAGGGCCAGGCATTGCATTAGAATTTCAAAAAAAGATTTTCGAAAAATTTTATCGAGTTAAGAATGATCAAGTTTACAAGGTCAAGGGAAATGGCTTGGGTCTTTACTTGTGTCATTACTTTGCAAAAAGAATTGGCATTAGAGTTGAACTTGTTTCAGAAGTAGGAAAAGGGGCAAATTTTTCATTAGTCGTTGAAAGGTGTCGGGACTAATGGATATCAATACCTGGAAAAATTATCTGTCAGGATTTTACCGGAAGATCTGGTGGTTTGATGTTATCTATCCATTCATTCTATCTGCATCTCTATTCACCGGTTTGACCTATTTGATTTATCATGGAGAAAAGCATCGTAGTATTTCTGGAAAAGTAGAATTGAACTTTATCGAATTTAGTCTAAGGGCAGCTAGCCCTCGACCAATTGTTAACTCAAATGAAGTGGTCACCGTAACCTTAAAGGATTTTGACTTAAAGTATTTGGACTATTATTCACATAGAGGATATCGTGATGTAAGTGTTGAAGAATATGCGAAATTGTTAGATTCTTTATTAAGGCATGGAGCTAATTATATAGTTATTAGCTGGATTCATGGTCAAAAAGATATTCCCTACGAACGCTATTTACCGCTATTAAATGTTCTTAAAAAAAAACCTCAAGATAGTAAGATTATTTTTGCCGTGCAGCCATTTGTAAAAGACTTCATTCCTAAGCAACTAGGGGTTTATGCTGAAATTATGGAGGCTGACCCCTGTCAGCGAGGTATTCAAACGGTTTGTATTTATCAATCACATTGGGAAGACTGGATTATTCAAGAGATTGTTAGAGATGTCTGGAAGCCAAAATCAGAAGTCCGGGAAAAACAGGTGATATCACAAAATCTCCCGCGAATTTTTCCCAGTTATCTGTTGTATTTTAATAGTGCCTACGAGTTCCAAGATTTTTCTTATACGGAGTTAAATGATATTTGGTTTCCTGAAGCATACTTTAAGGATAAAAAAATTTTCATAGGAAATGGACTTATCCAAAGTCGATTAGGAGATTATGTTGCGCTCGGACGAGTAGGAACTACTTTAACTAGAAAAGATAAAGATCCTCCCAGTATTGTGGGAACTCCATATCACAAGTATTGGGCTCAAATCGCACAATTGTTTATTGATGATGCTCTAATTACAGTCATTCCTTCGTGGCTTTCATTTTCAATCGCTATTATTTTCGCTATTATGATCACCTTATGTTTAGCATATTTAGGTGGTCCAGCTTCTCTCGCAGCATATTTGTGTATAGCTATTCTTGCTCCATTATTTAATGCTATCCTGATTCGTTTTTTACATCTCTATATTCCGATTTTTGATACAATTTTTGCGGGTCTTGCTACCTTTATTATTGTCACTTTTGCAAAGCTTTCATTAGAATCTTTTCGTCACTGGCAGTTGCATATTAGACAAAAAGAAAATGAAGAAATTGCAGATATTAAAGGTAATTTTATTTCTTTAGTGAGTCATAATTTAAATACCCCTGTAGCAAAGATGCAGGGAATCTTAGATATCTTACTGAAACTTCCGATAGATAGACGAATTGGTATAGATCTTGAAAGAGCTTCACGCCTAGTAGCACGAATTCAGCTAAGTATCCGGGCTGTACTAGTAGCTACTGCAGTTGAAGATGGTAAATTGAATTATCAGCCAATGAATATAGATGCCATTATGTTGGAGTTTAAATCCATGATGTTTTCTCCTCTTAAGAGACTTGGATTTAGCGTTGACACCAGCCTGGAGAATGATTTGGAGGAGCTGTCACAGATTCCATTACGTTTCGATAAAAGGTCTCTGGTTGGTACCATTGGTTCATTGATTGTTTTGCTTTTTCCGCAAGATGATCGTCCTGTTACTGTCAAACTAAATTTGAGTATCGATGAATTCTCAGAGGGTAACGATATGACGGAGATCCTAGTGTGTGAGCTAAGTTGTTTAGATAACTGGCTTTCACCCATAATCAGTGCATATTTGAAAGGCAAGGGTCAGCATGAATCCAGTCATAGGTTGCTACTAGGGGCTACCCTGCTTGAGGATGTTTCAGCAAACTTAGTTATGCAGGTCATTCAAACATATAAGGGTGCAATTTACTTGCACAAGGACTTAGGAAAAAATAGTGGTAGAATATTGTTGAAATTAAAACCACAAGCTAAATAGTAATATAGGGAATATTTTCCAAAAAGGAAGAAGGACTATGTTTTTCGATCAGATTTACCGAGTCTTTTAAATTGAGCCCAAAGGCTTCAAATGCAGATTTACTTAAATAGTGACCATTTTCTATCTCGAAGCTAGCCTTAAAATCCAGTTTATATAAAAATTTCTGTAACCTCCTGATATGGCCATTGCCAGCGTATACCATTATGATCTTAGAATTATTCGAGAATATGTTAACAAGAAATTCTAGGTCTGCAGTGTTTCGTGATAGATTAATTTTCAATTCATCGACTAGATTTTCCGCAAATATTCTATTGGGAGGATAAGAGAGGTTTTGTCGGAGTCTAATGATCTGCTGTCTATGCCATTTAAGATTTTGGTTTAGGGAAGCAGTAATATGACGAGGAAGTGATTGCTGATTACTTGTCTGGAATAATCTTTTTTCAAGTAGATTTCCAGATTTTGGGAGGAATATTCTTTCCAAAGATTGGCTGACTTTTAGACGAAATCCATTGCTTTTAAGTTTGGCTTTTGCTATTCCTGGCTTAGCCAGGGCTAAATACATAAGCTTACGCAGCAGGGGACTGATTTTTCTTAGAGTATCACTTGGCGTGACGACCAAACGGCTCTTTTTGTTTTTATGCATCTTTGATAGTTTTTTCGCCTGTCTATGCATATATAACCTTGATTTGTCATACGAAGCCTCACTTGCGGCAATTTCCCATAATACTGGGAGACTTCTTTGTCCGCGGCTTGATGACCCAAGCAATTCAAAAAATCGGCCACTATGTTCGATAACTTTTATACCTTCTTGGCTTTTTTCGCTTGCTCTGCAATGAACATCTCCTACTAAGAAAACATGTTTTGTATAGTGAGGGTCCTTGTACTCCATATGAAGTAATTTTACTGGATAGGCCCTAGCTGAATCATACAAAAATATTGGTGTAAAACTAAGCAACAAAACAAGAGTCCTAATCAGAGATTTCATAAGTTGTCCTTCTATTAGGTAAGGAACCATTAATTAGCACAATAGAGATTCCTTGAAAAGCTTATCAGTTAATGGTTTTAATCTTTTTCTGAAACCTTGAATTTATATGACCCATGTTTATTTTTTTAGGACGAAAAAATGGTATGTAGATCAAATTTTAGATAAGCTTAAGCTGTTAGAGGGCAAGGTATTGTTAGTTTAAATTGCATACTATTTAATGGTAATCTGAATATATTAGGAAGGCAGAAGAATGAGTCAACCCCCGTCAGCAAGTGAAGTAATCGCTTTGCTCGAAAAGCATAATTGTCAAAAGGTAAAATTGGCAGTTACGGATATGGATGGTGTATTAAGAGGTAAGAGTGTTCATGTTGATAAGTTCAGATCAATTGTTAAGAGTGGCTTTGGCTTTTGCAATGTAGTCTTAGGTTGGGATTGTGCAGATGTCTGCTATGAAAATTCTGATTTTACTGGCTGGCATTCTGGATATCCTGACGCCCTTGTCAAAATAGATCTCTCAACGATGCGCAATATTCCCTGGGATCAGGGAATTCCCTTTTTTCTTGGTGATTTTTATGATGCAGATGGAGTTAATGCTTTAAGCATCTGTCCGAGAAATATTCTGAAAAAAGTTCTCGGAAAATTTCGCGATTTGGGATTCGAAGCCAAGGTCGGTTGTGAATATGAATGGTTTAACTTTAGAGAAAGTCCAGAAAGCTTGAACGAAAAAGGCCATCAACAGCCAAAACCTATCAGCCCAGGAATGTTCGGATATTCTTTATTAAGGTCAGATTTGAGTTCTGAATATTTTAATGATCTACAGGACCTTTTAGGCGCATTTAATGTACCAATAGAAGGTTTACATACAGAAACAGGTCCTGGTGTCTATGAAGCAGCGATATCTTGTTCAGAAGCTTTAGAAGCTGCAGATCGGGCCTGTCTGTTCAAAACTGGCGTTAAGCAGATTGCTATGCGGCATGGTATTACAGCCAGCTTTATGGCAAGATGGAGTCCAGATTTACCGGGAAGCAGCGGTCATATTCATCAGAGCCTACTCGATTCTAACGGTCGCAATGTTTTTTTTGCCGCTGATGATTCATTAGAGATGAGTCAAGTTTTTAAGCATTATCTGGCTGGCTTGATTCTTGGCAGCAGAGAGCTATTACCAATGATGGCTCCAACAATCAACAGTTATAAGCGATTAGTAAAAGGGTTCTGGGCACCTACCAGCGCCACATGGGGGCTTGATAATCGCACATGTGCTTTTCGGGTTATTAAGGGTGGAGAAAATGCCAGTCGCTTGGAAGTTAGGATTCCCGGAGCAGATATGAATCCTTATTTGAGCCTATCAGCATGTTTGGCTGCAGGTCTTTATGGAATCGAACATAAGCTTGAATTAAGCCAGGAGATGGTAAAGGGAAACGGCTATGAATGCGACATATCTAGTCCTTTCCCTACAAATTTAAGGGATGCTGCTATGATTTTTTCTGAATCCAAGATTGCCGAGGCAATGTTTGGAAAAGAGTTCGTAAGGCATTACTCACAAACTAGGCTGTGGGAGTGGGAGCAGTATGAAAAAGCTGTCACGGACTGGGAGCTAAAAAGATACTTTGAAATTATCTAATTGTATTTTAATTGAAAAGGTTCACATATGAGTTTGCTTAGTTTTCGGTTTCCTACTGATATAAGATTTGGTCCCAGATCAATTGATAGAGTTCCAGAATTACTTAAAGAGCATGGTGTCAAGAGGCCCCTAGTAGTGACGGACCAACATCTCAAAAGTTTACCATTTTTTAGCGTTTTTAAGGAAAGTTTATTAAGTCATGATCTATCTATTGAAGTTTACTCGGAAGCATCAGGAAACCCTATTAAACAGCATGTGATTCAGGGGGTCGCCGCTTACAAGCAGGTTGGAGCTGATGCTGTGGTGTCAATAGGTGGTGGTTGTGCCTTAGATGTAGGTAAAGCTATTGCTTTAATGGTAGACCATCCTGGTGATTTGTTTGACTATGAGGATGGCAAAGATGAAGCTAGGGAAATTAAGGATAATATACCATTTACCATTAGCATCCCAACTACCGCAGGAACAGGTAGTGAAGTGGGAGGAAGCAGTGTTATATCAGATAATAATACTCACAAAAAAGTAATTATTTGGTCGTCATATCTGGTTCCAAATATTGTCGTAGCTGACCCCCTGTTATTGACTGGGCTACCTGCAGCAGTTACTGCTGCGACCGGCATTGATGCTTTGACCCACAATATAGAAGCCTATTTGGCCAAAAACTATCATCCTATGTGTGAAGGAATTGCAATAGAGGGAATTCGAATGGTTTTCAATCATTTGAGGACTTCCATTATGGAACCCAATAACGTGGAAGCACGATCCGGGATGTTAATGGCATCTATGATGGGTGCAGTTGCTTTTCAGAAAGGACTAGGTGTTACGCATTCGTGCGCTCATGCTTTGTCCACCTGTTTTGACATTCATCATGGTTTGGCAAATGCTATTATGTTACCTGCTTGTTTGAGATTTAATAGTGATTCAGTGCCAGAAAAACTTGCATATCTTGAAACAGTTTTGGGGATAAAAGGAAAAGGAGAGACAAATGGAATTCTCTTTATCGAAAAGGTTGAAAACTTAATAGGAGCTGTGGGAATAAAAAATAATTTGAATGAGCTTGGGGCCTCATTGTCTGAACAGCTAATCGAAACTGCATATAAAGATCCTTGTCACTACAACAACCCTAAAACATGTACGACGAAAGATTTCCAAGAACTATTTGAAACGGTTTTTGCAAATTGACTATGGAGGCTTAAGTGATTATAAATCCAGTAAAAATAGGCGTTTCTGCTTGTTATTGGGGGGGAGATCCAAGCAAAGCGATATTCAATGGAAGGCCACTGATTTTTCTGGAAAAATCCATGTCTGACTATCTGTTAAGGAATGGCTGCATGGTAATGATGATACCTTTTCTACACTTGCAAGGGGTAAGCAGTTCTGCATTCGCAAAAGAGCTTGATGGCTTGGTTCTCCAGGGAGGAGCCGATGTATCGCCAAAGAGTTACAACGAACTGGCAATAAAACTGGAATGGCAAGGTGACTTTGAGCGAGACTTATACGAATGTGAGCTTGTAAAGGCATTTTTCAAAGAAAACAAGCCGATTTTAGGTATTTGCCGAGGAATGCAATTACTAAATGTCTGTTTTGGTGGAAGCCTTTATCAAGATATAAACCATTTTGAACCGGATGCTTTTAATCATCGGGATGCTGGTGTTTATGAACGCAATAAGCATCAGATTGAAATACTTTCTGACTCTAGACTGAGCAAGCTTTATGGAGGAAAAGAAAAGGTGATGGTGAACAGTGTCCATCATCAGGCAGTTAAAGATCTCGCAAATGGATTTTTAGTGGAGGCAAAATCCTGTAATGATGGCATTATAGAAGCTATTCACTTAAAACAAGAGAACCCCGATGATCCTTATTGCTATGGAGTGCAATGGCACCCTGAATTTCAACTCGGATCGCAACATGAATTTTTAGATCCAGATATCTTGCTTCGAGACTTTTTAAATGCAGCAAAGGATCGTCATAACAAAAAAGGAATGCCATGATTAAGGTAAAGAACCCTGCCACTGGAAAGATCATAATAGAAATCCCAAGTGCAAGTCCAATCGATGTTAAAAATGGATACAAGCTGGCTAGAGAAGCCCAGCGTGAGTGGGTGCTATGCTCCTATGAAGCTAGAGCTGCGAGTATTCGTAATTTTAGGAATTTGCTTGAGCAAGAACAGGATCAATGCAGCCAAATTCTTAGTGAAGAAATGGGAAAACCAATCAGCCAGGCCAGAAATGAAATTAAGGTAACCTTAGGTAGGATTGATTGGTTTTTGAGTCATACTCAGCCAATATTGAGCGACTATGTTGCTTACAAAGAAGGAAACATTGAAGAATCCATTTCCTTTGACCCTCTAGGTGTCGTTGGGAATATTTCAGCATGGAACTATCCTTACTTTGTAGGAACGAATGTTATTATTCCAGCTTTGTTAACAGGTAACGCTGTTCTATATAAGCCTTCCGAGTATGCATCTTTAACTGGTTTAAAAATTGATGAGCTACTACATCAAGCTGGGATTCCAAAAGGTCTTTTTCAAACCTTCTTAGGTGCTCAAGAGGTTGGAAGCTACATTCTTAAACAGAAAATTGATGGATTATTTTTTACTGGATCCTATGCCACTGGCAAAAAAATAGCAAGTGAATTGGCATCAGCTTTTATACCCATGGGCTTTGAATTAGGTGGTAAAGATCCAGTTTATGTTTGTAATGATGTTGATGTAAACCGAGCAGCTGATGCTCTTGTTGATGGAAGTTTTTATAACACTGGTCAGAGTTGTTGTGCGGTTGAGCGTATTTATGTGCATGATGCAATCTATCATGAGTTTATAGAACGATTTGCTAAACAAACTCAATCTCTGGTTATTGGTGAACCAGGTGATAAAGATACTTATATCGGTGCTATAACGAGAAGCCAGCATATGGATTACTTAGACATTCAATGTCAGGATGCTCTTGAAAAAGGAGCAAGGTATCTCGTTGAAGGCGGTCAAACTGAATTTGTAGGTAACTTTTACAAGCCAAGCGTTCTTGTTGATGTCAGCCATAAGATGGAAATCATGAAAGAAGAGTCTTTCGGTCCGATTATTGGGATTCAAAAAGTTTCAGCGGATCAGGAGGCTATAGATTTAATGAATGATACCAATTATGGCTTGACAGCAGGTGTATATACAGAGAATGAAGAGCGTGCTCGCTCTATTCTGACAAATATTGATTCAGGCAGTGTCTATTGGAATTGCTGTGATAGAGTTTCGGTATATCTTCCATGGTCGGGAAGAAAACGATCAGGAATAGGATCAACTTTGTCAGAACTTGGGATCAAAGCATTTTTAAAACCAAAGGCATGGCACCTTTCTCAAAGTTATTAACAAAAAAATACTTTTAGCTTCGTTAAAATTTTTTGTCACAATATTCCTACATTTGTTAACTCCTATTCAAGAAATCTTTAGAGATGATTCTGCCAAAATAGCATATTGTAAATTATCTAGAGTTCATTCAATATAAAATTAAACCTAATTCATGAGACTAAGTGCATAGGGTTAAGCTCAAAGCTTTAATGAGTTAGGTATGGGGTGTTAGAATTCGGGATTTCCAAAGTAGGAGGTTTGCATGTTAAGGAAAATCACAGGAATAATAGTAGGTTTAATGATCACTGGATCAGCGATGGGTTGGACTATTAGTTGGGATGATCAGCGATATATCGCTGGTGGTAATGACTGTCAAAAAGACCAAACAGTATTTGCAATAGCGGCCGGCGAAGAAATTTCTTTTATCATGACAGACTTGGGGACTAATCTAAGTGGTTATGCTGGGGGGAGGACTTCAGAGCGTAAACACTGTAATTTAGTGATTCCCGCAACAGTCAAACAAGGTTGGTATTTAGGAAAACTAACTCAAAGAGTGCATGGTGGATTTGTTAAATCAGGAAGATCAGAGGGTAAAATCGCAGTTTCGGCGAGTTTTTATAACAATCGGGTTCGTCCGTTGACTATTTCAACTAAGCAATGGAGAAGTAGTAGTGTACCTTATTTTACGAAGGAAAATGCCACATATTTTGAAGTTCAGCCCAGATATTGCTTGCGCGACTACAGAGGATTAATGCGAGCAAATTTAGTGGTAACCGGCCAAAGAGCAAGCATCGATGATAGTATCGTAATTCAAGCTGATGGATATGATGTCAAGTTTGAGACAATTGCTCAAGTCTTTAAATGTCCATAGCTTTTTAAAAAAGTAAACCCAGAAAAAAGAAGCTAAAGATTAGCTTCTTTTTTTCAACAAAATATAGCGGTGAAGATATGCAAATAAAAGTAATGGGAATACGATCACCAAGTCTTAAAAAATATAATTTACTACAAATGATGGTGATTTTTTGGCTTGTTTCTTCAGTACTGTCATTTGCTAAAGTGTCTCAAGATCAAGCTAGTGAAGCAAATGAAGGTCTCCAAATTAAGGATTGGTTTGCTCTTGGCTCTGGGTGTAAAGGAAGAGCTGGAGGTATTGGTGATATACGAATGGAGTTGATAAAAAATTCCCAAGATCCAATGCTTTATCAAGTCATTTTTTCTAAAGGGACTTATGAGTTGGATAGCTTCAAATCCATTACTCGTAAGCCAAGCTTCGCAAGGGAGTGTGCTCTTCGTATTGCTGTTCATCCACCCAAAGGCTTTCGTATTGCAGACGTCCATGCCTCAAGTGTAGTAACTATCAGCAAGGATCTCGGAGCCGTGGCTAGCGTAAAAACCCGATTGATTACTACAAAGGGAAGCCTAGGAGAAATTGTTTACAATTTTGATAAAGATGTCAGGATTCAAGAAGAAAAATTATCTGTTAGCCTTAATCCAGATTCAGTTGGTAGAGAATTACTAGCGCAAATACCTTGCGAAAAACCAAAAATAATTGGAATGGACTTCCAGTTTTTAAATGAGAAAGACTCATACGTCCCTAAGGTAAAAATAAATCCGAGCTTAGATAGCTTAGCTACTATGCTTATTAAACTGGATAAATGTGATTTGAATGCAAAAACAAAAAGTCTTCATTCAAAGCCTTTAAGCTAAACTGAGGCCATTAGCCTTAATCTCTTCTTTTATTGTCCGAAAGGTAGTTGCAAGCCTATGGTTTAATGATGCTTTTTGGATGCTTATGTTTAAGACAGCTCAATTCTTTATTTTTTTTGTTGTAATTTCTGAGGCTTCCTATTCTTATGGCTTTTCAATTCAAGATGATCATACCCCTGGGACAGGCGCGATAAAATTTAAAAAACAGTCTCACTTTTGGATGCGCTTTGATGCTGGGGGTGTGGATACTAGAACAAAGACATCTCCTCCCGATAGTATTTATCTTGATCGTAGGCTTGAATCATTCTTGATGGTTGGGGGTGAATCTACCCTATCTTCAGGAAAGATGGGTCTGAGGTTCAACTTTAAAAATTCTGTTCTCAAACAAAAAGGAGAAGAGGAAAAACCCCCAAAATCACCTAAAAGTCACGAGAAAATTGAGTCTAAGCCCGCTTTTGATTTCACTTATGTTAATCACAAAGGTCTGGAATTATTTGCAGGCGTGATGATGAGACTCATCAACAGTGAAAAATCTAAAATAAAATCTACCGTAGCTTCTTCCACCATTACCTACGAAGATGTGTCACTTTTTGCTCCTCGTATTGGTTTGGTGAGAAGAGGTGGGCAGTGGAGTGGGGGATTTTACTATGTTCAAGGAAAGGAAGCGAGCAGGTCCTTTTCGAATAAGTCTTCAGATGGAACATCTTTATCTGACATTAGCTATGTTAATATTCCCTCAGAGTATGGAATCGTTGCTGAATTTGGCTTAGGCAATAGTACTTTTATGTTCGACTTTGCTAATGTTCAAGAAAGTGAAGGAGGAGAGAGAACTAGCACCGGACATACGGTTCGTGATGATTATTTACGAATATTCATATCTAGTTTTCTTCCAATTGGCTCTAATCTCGGATTAAATTTCGGTTTAGGTCATAAAACCTTATCATATTCGAGTAATGCCTATGCAGGGGTAGATACCATTCCTTTAACAACACTCAAGCTCCTTGGTGTATATGGTTCCAATGAACAGCAAGTTTATGCAGGCCTACTTTTTGGTTATGGAAAAGATGGGGCAGATATTACTGAGTATAAAGCTCGATTTAGCTTTCAAGCAATTGCCTTATCTTTTGGACTTTTTTACCCAATATAATAAGTGTCTTAAAATCTCTTTTTAATTTCACTAAAAATCCGGCCGATTGTGTTTATTGGAGGCCGAGATTTGATATTAGAGAAAGCTATGAAATATTGTCGTAATAATTTTTATATATTATTTTTTTTCTTTGGTATGACACAGTCTTGCTACTTTGTTGATTACTTTGAAACAAGTGATCAACAGTCGGAGACTGATGCGGCTACCGGCCCAACAGGTAGTGTCATTGGACAGACACTTGGAGATAAAGCTGGTGATAAAGACGACGCCGCTTTAGATGCTGTTTACGCGGCTGTTTCAGGGGTGCCACCTGCCTCAATTCGCCCAGACCCAGACATGTATGCTCGGAGGCTTTTGCTCCAGTATAGGCAAGAAGGTTCGACAGTTGCGCGAGAAATTGGCTCCATTGAAGGGTTTCGCTTGCTGTTGGGTGGAGCGAGTGAGGACTTCCAAAAAACCCCTCAAAAAGAATTCGATGCCACTTCTTTACTTGCGAGCTTATCAGTAGCAGAGAGAATCTGCGAAGGCTTGGTTTCTCCTGATGAAAGACAATTTCCAGGTTGGGAAAGTATTCTTCCTGTTTCTCCAAATGATTGGGAAGCTAATATTAGGTTCTTGGCACAAAGGTTTATTGGCAAGCCAAGTACAAAAATTGATGAAAGTATCATTTCATCACTAAAGGAGATTCTAGATTCAAATTTGACAGAAGGTAGTACTTATACATTTGCTAGTTATATACCCGTTTGCGCAACACTTGCACTCGATGCGGAAGCTTTATTGCTTTAGTTTGTGTGATTATCCTGGAGGATTAATTTGATGAGACCAAGGTTCATAAACTTTCTCATCCTATTTTTATTTTGTTTTATGGGAGTTCGAGGGGCTGCAGAAGTTGATATTGAACGAGCGTTAAAGCGGGCTCAATACTTACTTAACAGCACGGTTCCATCTGATACAGATTTTTCTCGAATCAACAATACCGAGGCATATCGTTCTGAAATACGCAGGCTTTTGGAAGATGAAGAATTCTATCATGTTATGCTTCGCTACCATCAGACCCTTCTGGGAGTTGGGTTACCAATTGAGTATATGGATGAGCTGCTTAAGGATGATATCGATGAGAAAGTCAATAAATTTGCACAAATTAGATGTGGTACCAGTGATGATCGGCTCTCATGTCATTGGGTCAGTGAGGACGAACAATCAAAAGTTAGTAGTTGTCCAAAGGCTTGGGAAGAACCAGTATCCATCTTTTGGTACCCAGGTTTGGTGGCCTGGGTATGCCCAAGTATCGTAAGGTCCTGTGGAAATGATCTGAGTCGATGTTTTATTGAATACGAAGATGATGAAACAGCAGCGAATAGTGAACTTGGAACCACCGAAGCATTTGACTCTAGGTACTCAGTGATTAAGTCTCTTAGCAAGCAGTCTGCAGGAATTGCGACAGCAGTAGTTGTAGAAAATTATCCTTACACTAAGATTCTTGAACCAGGGTTAACAGCAGTGGATGGTGCTATTGCTCACTTTTACAGGCAGAAGCATCATTTCAAGCTTGAAGAGCTAAATCTCTCACAACAATTGTTAGATTTAGTGGATTCTATTCCACTGACCGATACCAAATTTCATCTGCTTTTTACTGGAAATACCTATGAACTTGGCGGTATTATCTCCACATTTGGTTGGCTAAGGCGATATGAAAAAAACCGAACCCGCGCAAATCAGCTTTATGAGCGTTTACTTTGCAGGCAGTTTACTGCTGAATTACCGAAAATTTTTCCACAGGACCCAGGCAATTTGCGAGAGACTCCTGGTTGTGCTGGTTGTCATGCGACCCTTGACCCTCTAGCAGATTTTTTTCAATCTTGGGGTGAGGGTGGAGAGCTCTATCAAGGGCAGAGAGGTACAGTAGAAACTACGTTTGGTGGACAAAGTGGTTCTCATATTTCCGATTTATCTAACATTATTAGAGCAGATAATGCTTTTGCTACTTGTCAGGTGCAGCATGCATGGGAATGGTTAGTGGGAAGAAAATTTGACGCAGAAGAAGCTAATGTGAGATCAGCGCTCACAAATTACTTTATAACTACCAACTACAGTTTCAAAGAGCTTATATACGCTATAACAACGCATCCAACCTTTATGGATGGCCAAAGAGTTAGTGGTCTCGTTGCAGATCCTTTATCTGAGCCTCCATTAGGTGAAGCTCCAGGAGAAAATGACTTACCTGAATGTGATACTCCAGTTGTGTTCGCTACTGATATAGCACCCAAAGCTGGAAGATGTTTGGACTGTCATGATGGATCAAACCGTCTAAGTAAATTGGAAACGGAAGAAGAATGGGATAATGTTGCAGCCACTGCCATTAGTATGATGACAAGTGGTGAGATGCCTCCAGAACAAAGCGGACCTCCAAGAGTTGGTCCTAACTTTGAGTTAAAAGAAGCTGTGAGGTGTTGGATTGAAAGGGATAAGCAATGAGTAAAAAACAAAATGCTTTCGTAGGGCCATGCTTACCTGAAGAGGTTGAGTCTATTAATCGCAGGCAACTGTTATTAAATGGTGCATCACTTACAGCTTACATGTCATTACCTAAATGGTTAATGCCAGGAGCTGCTTGGGCTCAGGAATCACAGAGTTATCCTTTACAAAGAAAATTAGTGTGGATCAATATGCGTGGAGGTTGGGATATTTTGGAAGTTTTAGATCCCAAGGTTTCTTCGACTTCTGGCATTGATATGATCTATGACTACAATCTGACCAACCAGTTAACTGGTGGCGATGATAATGCTCGCTTAGGAAGATGGCTACCGAATATGGCACAGATTGGTGAGGACCTTTTGATTATTAGAGGTCTAGCAATGGGAACAACTTCCCACATGGCTGGTTCCATTTATATGGATACTGGGATTCTTAGCAATACTGGCAGGGTTAATTCAGCCTCAATTCCTGCAATTGTATCTTCAGAAGGCACCAATACAATTCCTATTATTCAGCTAAACGGTGGCTCTGATCCTATGACTGACCGAGGCCTCCTTAAACCTGTATCTGTTGTAAGAGCAGAAAATCTGCAACTTTATCGTTCCATGTATCCAAATGAAACTGAGGCAACCCAGAGACGTCTGGAAATGCTTGATTACATTAAAGGTTCCATAACTCGTTTGAAAGAGAGCGTTTCACCTGGAGACTTAACTAACGATCGACTTGCTAGTTTAGAAGCAGCGGAGTCAAAAATTAGGACCCAATTTGAAGGTAATGTCGGGCAGCAACTTGCTTTGACTCAGGAAGAAATTTCTGCATTTCAAACTGGTGCCCCAGCAAACATGCGTAACCGGGGGATGATGCAGACCTTTGCTTTGGCTCAAAAATTGATAACCGGAGATATTTGTGATTGCATTAATTTAGGAATTGGCGGGTTCGATACCCATGCAAACCAGAGTAATAATTTACAGCCTAATTTGGAAGGTGTGGATTTTGTTATTAAGCGCTTTGTCGATGGGCTTAGGGCAGCTGGAAAATTGGACTCTACTCTAATAGTGATGTACTCAGATTTTGGTAGAACTCCTAGGATAAATAACTCTAATGGTCGTGATCATTGGCCTGTAGGAGGGGCTCTGTTGATTGGTGGAGGTATACAGGGAGGAAGAGCTATTGGTGGTACTGATGATAATATGCGAGCCCTTTCAGTTAATACAGAAACTGGATTGGTAGATGCCAATGGTGAACAGATTAATCCTACCCATGTAGGTGGTGCAGTTTTGGAACTCGCACTAGGTAAGGATTACCTTAGCTATCGGAATTATTTAAATAGTATTCCAGCCTTAACCAGGCTTAAGACAAGTTAAAAGTTCTTACTTATTTTGAACAGATATATTGACATACTTTGAGGGAAGGAAATCTGAGGTTTGAAAACTAACAAGGCAAGTTTTTGAATTGTAGGTGTTTTCGTAGTTCCTAAGTCTGGGGTCGTATCTGTTTCTGTTAGTCAGGGGAAGAGTACCTATGGGAGTCTTTGAGAGGGCCGTAAAAAAAGCTAAATCTTTGGCTGAAGAAGAAATTGCTCAACGAGAAAAACTTGCACAAAAGGAAGTAGAGTTTCAGCAAAATTTATTGAATTTATTCAATTCTTGGTTTAAGGACTTATCTGAATTAATTATTGAAGCAAATGAAGATCTTCGAAAATATGGTGGAGAGGGCCAATTCTTTCCAGTTAAAGAAGCCGAAAATTTGCGAGATGGAAGCCCTTTCATCATTGGCTTTGGATTTCAAGATCATCGTTTTCTTATTGAATGTCATAAATCGTTCGATCAACAGGGAACTGGGCATGTTTCTGAATTTGTTTACTATTTTGAAAAGAGTGCAGAAAAATTTTCTATTAAGGCAGATGAGGCTTTAAAACCTAAACCTTTTCTAATAAATGGATCTAAGCCATCAACTCCAAAAGATTTTTTTGTGACGATCATAGCTGATGCTATTCTATGGTGGAAAATGATTGGTCCTTTCCGGCAAGTAGGGTGAAGGACTACAATACAATTAAGTTAGAGCTATTCACCTTAGTTTTGTAACATTTCTAGTTTACACTTTATGCGCTCATAAGTTCCTGCCTTCCTAACTTACATTTTCTTAAGATCTCTTTTTCATATAAGACAGCCTAAGCCTTTGTATCGAAGCTTTTAGGGGAAACGACTTTTCCCTTGAAATAAATAACTGCTTGATGAAATATCCTTGTTTTTTCTTTTCCTGATCATGGTAAAAACTCCTTTGTTCAAGCCAGTTCATCACACTTATTGGTTTGAAGAGCTTCTTAGCAGGTTTTTTAGGCAACCCTCTGAAATGATGACTATGCGAGAAAGATACTTTGTACTGGTTAGATAGCGTAGAAGAAGCTTGCAAAAGGCATCGGTTGAAAAACTAGGCTGCTGGTGTCGCTATTAAGACTGGAGGAGTAAGATCAGCTGCAATTTTTGATAACGCATCGGAAGGTGTTAGCTCGTCATATTTATCTTTCAGCTTGTCATAATTTAGAAAGGCGGATTGCTAGATTAAGTGCAGAAGAAAAAATTCCATCGCTTCGGAAGGCGGATTTAGTTTAGTCTATGAGGCTAATCTGCTTGCAAGAAAGGGGTATTTATGTCTGCCAATCTCACTTATGAGCAAAGGTA
>JBGCDR010000324.1:0-3090 GCA_045105515.1 Oligoflexales bacterium | reverse complement strand
ACGCAGCTTCTTCAAAGTTAAGAGTCAGAATTGATAAGCTTCGTGATGAAATAGGTTACGCAGCAGCAGGTCTTTGGAACTATAAAATAACATAAATTAAGCTACCAAAGGGTTTTATCAATTGTTAGACAACTCTAATGGCTCCGAGTTGGATAAAGATGAATTTAACATGATCGACTTTACAGAATCCAGGTGGTTTAAGGAATCGCAAAAAAATGAATTCACAGAGAATGAAAGTTGGGGTATATCGAATGTATTTGTTGATAAAACAGAAATAATTAGTGATTTTTCTGATGCCAACCTTCCACCTTTCTTAGGCTTCCCCATAGCAACTCATGTGTTTGACCGCAAAGGACAATTGACAGGGATTTTGGTTGGATTTATAGATTTTTCTTCATTTGTTAATTTAGGCAAAAGATACATAAACAAAGAAATAAACAGCGGCATTGAAAGTGCCAGAGTAGTTATTATGAATAAAGAGGGGAGTATCCTAGCTAACATCTATGGATCTTCCTCCATCGTAGGGACATCTACCAAAACTGAGCAAACTGAGCAAACTGAGCAAAAGACAAATAAACAGGGCAAAGCAAACAAAGGAATTGAGATTGTTAATAATCTGAAGGATGAAAAATATTTTGAGAATTTGAAGGCTCTTAACTTCTATCCAAGCCTCCTTGCTAATGAAAGCAAGTCTATGGCTTACCATGACAATCACTCCCGCGAAGATCTGATTGTAGGGTATTCTTCTCTCGACGATAAATCATTTCTTAGAAACACTGAATGGAAGGTATTGTTCCAAGCTAAAGAGTCTGAAGTACTTCGATTATTACTAGCACTTGAGAAAGAAAATATTCTAATTACTGTTCTTTTGTTTCTCGCATTTCTATTAATCTGTAGCTATTTTATCGGTCGCATAACCGTTATGTTTGCTAAAGTAGCTAATAAGCTAAAAGTATCTGCTGAGCATGCTTCAAATACCAGTAATATCCTCAAAAAAACATCTACAGAGGTGTTTAAAAGTTGCGAGAAGCAATCTGCTGCCCTGCAAGAAACAATCGCATCCTTGGCAGAAATTTCTGGAACCATGAAACAAACGTGGAATAATGTAAAAAATTGTAATGATATCATGAAGCAGATGAGTGAAAAAATTGAGGTTGGGCATACAACCATGAGAAATATGATGGAGTCAATGCAGGGCATCAAGACTAATAACGCTAATTTGGAAGATATCTCAAATATTATGACAAGCATTAGTGAAAAGACATCAGTAATTAATGATATTGTTTTCAAAACAAAGTTATTGGCTTTTAATGCATCTATTGAGGCAGTACGAGCTGGAGATAAGGGTGAAGGCTTTGCGGTTGTTGCTGATGAGGTAAGAGGCTTAGCAGAGCTAAGCGGGGAAGCTGCAAAAGAAATCGGAATTCTATTAACTGAAAGCAATAAACAAGTCAAAGACATCATAGATACTTCTAGCGAAAGAACTCAATATGGATTGCAAGCAACTGAAGAAGCAACTAGTTTCTTCAAAGGTTTTGCGGAAGATGTAACCCAGATTAAAGAGAACGTCGAGAATATTGAAATTGCTACCTCAGAACAACAAAGTGGAATAAAGCAGACCGATAAAGCAATGCGTATGATGGAACAAGCTACTAAGAGAAATTATGATGAAACCCAAGAATCCTTGAGTGTTGCCAGCAGCTTATTTAAACAAAGTTCAATGATTACAAATATCATGCATATAATCAACCTTCTCGTTCATGGCAGCTTTCAATTTCTCAAACGATCGAAAAAGAGAAAGAAAAAGAAAGACTTATTTGAACAAATGTTAGAGAATAACCAGCCTTTAAACAATGATGAAGATGAGTCAAATATCATTCCCATCAAGCAAGCCACAAAAGATTTAGAATCTAGTGAATCTAATTCACAAGCAACAGATGAAATTAACGAAGAATTTTCTAACAGTGAATCTGGTTCAAGCAAATCTATAAACTTGTTAAAAGTCAAGAATACCATGAAAGATTTCTTAGAAAAAAAGAGCGACGATAATCAAGAAGAACTAACTGAAGCCAAAAGCGAGACTAAAATTGATAAAAAATCTAGCACTAAGAAGGCAAAAGTTAAGACACTGTAAACCTTTTATAACCCTATCAAGGAGTTTTGTAATGATAAGATCAATTATTGTAGCTTTTTCAATGTTTTTGTGCTCAAGCATTTATGCCGCTGACACTATTAAAGTTGGAATCTTGCACTCACTCACTGGAACCATGGCAATTAGCGAAAAAGGAGTTGTTGATGCTCTTAATTTAGCAATTGATGAAATCAATGCTGGTGGCGGTGTGCTTGGAAAAAAAATTGTCGCCTCTACTTATGACGGCAAGTCAGATTGGGATGAGTTTGCAAAAGGTGCAGCTCATCTTATTGATAAGGAAAAAGTAACTACAATCTTCGGTTGCTGGACTTCTGCAAGTAGAAAAAAAGTTCTTCCGGTTGTTGAAAGCAAAAAAAATCTCCTATGGTATCCAGTTCAGTACGAAGGAATGGAGCAATCACCAAATATCGTTTACACTGGAGCCGCACCAAATCAGCAAATATTACCTGCAGTAGACTGGGCATTAGGAAATGGAAATCTTGGAAAAAACATCTACCTAGTGGGATCTGACTATGTTTATCCAAGAACCGCAAATAAAATGGTAAAAGCATATGTAAAAAAATCTAAAAAAGGCAAGATTGTTGGTGAGTCTTATAGACCACTAGGCGATTCAAATTTTGATGCCATTGCTGCAAAGATCGCTAAGAAGAAACCTTCTTTTATCATCAATACAATCAATGGAGATAGCAATATTGCATTTTTCAAAGCATTGAAAAAAAACAAAGTTCAAAACATCCCAGTTATTTCAATGAGTATTGCTGAACCTGAGTTAAAGGCGATTGGAAAACAAGTAGGCCTATCAATAGAGTTGTCTAACAATTGATAAAACCCTTTGGTAGCTTAATTTATGTTATTTTATAGTTCCAAAGACCTGCTGCTGCGTAACCTATTTCATCACGAAGCTTATCAATTCTGACTCTTAACTTTGAAGAAGCTGC
>JBGCDR010000323.1:0-4171 GCA_045105515.1 Oligoflexales bacterium | reverse complement strand
ATTGTTAGATTATGCTTGAATAGTCAAAAAAATACATCTCAAATATTTTTGACAACAAAAATTTTGTTAAAAAAATATGCTGAACCCATTTTAACGTACTTCAAAATTTGGTTAAAAGCTTACTTGAATCAACCCTGCCTGATATCCTTCCAATTTCATTGACGGAGTTTGCTCTTAAGGTGGCAATATTCTGACCTTCCTTGAAACTGCTAGTTGACTGTGGGTATAGCATTTGCCATTTGTCAGTCCAGTTACTTGATACGCTGCGAAACACATCACCACCAAGGCTCTTGATCCTTGATGCTATCATCAATGAGGCCGTTGTTTGATCTGAAGAAGTGGTGGTTCCAGTGCGAGGAAAATGAACCCCCCAGCCTGTGCAGACAGGGGAGTCGCTGGGAGGATATCTCCAAAGTCTACCGACCCACGCATTTGAGCACATGGGTTCTATCCCACCTCCTGTCACCCCCCACTGACCTGTAGCTGAGGAAGCTGAACCTTTCATAAGGCATGACTTCGGGCTGGGTAACCAGGCTTTGAATTGTGGCTGCCACAAGTCTGCAAAACCAGTTTTCCAGTTACTACCAAGATGCTCGCTTGCTGCTGAGAAGCAAAAAAGGTCAGGGACTCCACCACCGCAGGGAAGACCAGAGAAGATCAACTGAGAAAATGGGACATTGATTATATGCGCATGGTAAGAATAAGAGCCTTGGCTATCCTCTGCAGCAAAAGGTAGCCTGTCATTCATTAGGATCAATTGGAGGTTGACTCCTGGTAATTGTGAGAACATAGATTCCCCTGGATGGTTTACCACTTCTATAAAGTATTTCGGCAAGTTATAGCTTATGTGGGAGCAAGGCCATGGTGGATAAGGAAATGGACTTGGACACATGGCATGCCTAACTTGCAAGTTCAGTTCACGCTTAAATTGAGGAGCATTGACCACATCACACACATTTGGAAAATCAACAGCTAAAACAACAGATGTGCTAAGCAGCCACATTGCTAAAAACTTAAGAAGCATAGACTTTCCTATTTTCAAGCTTGTTTAGTTTATGAAGCCTATAAATGATTCTTTGACGTAGAAATTCTAGGGTATGTTTAATGATCATCCTTACTCGTTTGACACATATTCGAAGAACTTCAGCGATTTCAAAGTCAGTTAATCCATCCCAGAATTTCAGATTAATAATTTTTTTGGCTAATTTTGGAAGCTGGTTTATCTCACATCGCAAAATTCCAGCTACCCCTTCTAAATCAGAGCATTGATCATTTTTTTCATAGTCCTCACAGCTTAAAGTTTTTAAGTACTCATTCATTACATTCTTGTCAGACGCTTCAGTCAGGTTTTCGTGCTTCATGTAAACAAGCTTAGGCTCAATTTTAGGCATCATTTACTGATCCTTCCTGATAAATTGCAAAGTTTGAGTTTGACTTTCTTCCCGTGATTTCTAGTTTAAAGTTCAATTTCGGAGGAAGCGCATGAAATGTGCCATTTTTTTGGAGAAAGATCTGCTTGTTATAAGACCAAAGGATGTTTTCTATGCGCTGCTGAATAGGGTCTATTGCATTTTTATATAAGATGGAAATATGAACCCTAATTTGTTGAATTCCATTGTGTCTTACTAGAGAAACCCCATAGATAGGACAAAGAATTGGCAACCTTTTAAGGAATTCATGAATGTCTCTTTCAATAAAAAGTGAAATTTGTTTTGGATTTAGTTCTTGAGTATCTTCTACATTTTTTCCTTCACAGCATATTGAAATTGGTAAGCTACATTGAATTTGACAAATATTTTTCGTTGATGGCCTGGTCATTTACTTGCTCCATTAGTTGATATGAGACTGTTCCCTACATATACGGAAAAATTTTAAGATAGGGGTGTCCACCTATGTCAGTTTGGGGGTTAAAAATTAGCCATTCCCTACCTTGAATCTTTCATAGTTCCAACTTCTTCGTTATCGTGAGCCAATTCATCCAAGTTTTCACAATCTCTAAACACCTGAGGTGTTAGGATATTGTCTATAAGTAAGCTTCCCAGCTTCTTTAATGCTCTATCCCTAGTGCCTGTAATTGCTGCTCGTGAAAGTCCGTACTGTTCTGCAAGCTCCCTTTGACTAAGTCCCTCCCAAAAAAGGGCTCTAATGATTTTCTTTTCTCTCTGATTAAGATGCCTTAGGTATTTTTTGACTTGAAAATGAAGGAAAGTAAATTTATCACCTGCTTCAAACTCACCTGCTATTTCTGTATAACCAGATTGACAGGTGTCGATCTCATCAGGTGAATCTAGTAAAGATTCCTGTCTCGCATATTCAACCTGACTTGTGAGGAATTCTTCCCAGGTATCAAGGCTCCAATCATCTTTTATCTTCATTATTTTTTCATCTGACAGTGGTTCTCCGTTTTTGTCTAACCATGGTTTTTGTTCTGTTGTCATACTAAACCTCTTTAAATGTGGTGATAAAAATCTACGCCTTGAATCCCCGAGTGTTATGGACCCGATTATTGGAAATATTTACAACTTTTAAGCTTGCATTCGAATGGTTTATTCATATAGATTTGACCTGAGAAACATGAAATTTTGTAAAATCCATATAAATTAATTTTGATTTAAACTTAACAGGTTGAAATGAAAGAATTAGCAAAACAGAGAGTGCAAAACCAGCTTAGGCAGTTTTTGAAGGATTTTCGAAATATCAAGAATATAAGTGCTGAGCAGGCAGCTGATATCCTTAATGTAGAAATTGCAACCTACCGAATCTTAGAAGGAAAAAAGCCAGCAAACAGGGTTATATCAGTCTTAGAATATTTGGGGAAAATAGCTGATCTGAATAAGATGAGCTTATCTACCTTCATAAATTTCTTAGAAAGGACAGACAGAACTGAAAGTGGAAGCAACGTTACCAAGCGCAAGCTTTTTAATTGGGAGCGAGATTTGCTAGATAAATTTGATTTTATTGGTATTCCTCTTCGCAACCGTTTTATGGCTGGTTTTACCGATAAAACCAAAGAAGATACTAGAGAAATATTAACCTGTTTGACTCGAATCGTATCTCTTTCATACTCAAAACGCAAAGTACTCTTCGAATTAGTAAAAGAAATGGACTCGAAATCATGAAGAAAAAAATTATTATCATAGACGATGAAAAATATTATCGGGATGGCTTAATGGATTTCCTATCCCCATATGCTGAGGTGCTTACCTTCAAGCATCCTGATGAGTTTGGTGAAAAATATCAAACTCCTGCTTCTTTACGTGGAGTAAGCCTTGTAGTCTTAGACTACTGCTTTGACACCTTTGATGCTCTAGACAAAGATCTTGTTGCCTATATACGGCTTGACCTAAGTTTTAAGAAGCACTTGGTTTTGTGGAGCCTTGAAGATCATATTCCCTGCGATTATAGAGATTTTTTTGATGCAGTATTACCAAAGCAATTAATGACATTACCAGAGATAGAGAGATGTATCGAATCCTCCAAGTAGTTTTAACATTAGACTTGCTAATTGGGCTTAAGCCTTCTATGGCTGCAGAAAAATTTCTTATAGTGGGCGAAAGGCTTGTTAAGAATGATCCCTGGCGAAATGATTTAGTTAAGCTGCAATATGAAATTGCCATGGAAGAAGCTAAGAGGGATCACCTTAAAGCCTTTCCTAAATCTGAATTCAAGCTAATAGCTAGCTTTGATAGAGGGCCTGCAGGGGGTTTTGATTTAGCAGCGCGTGAGAAAGCATATGGTGTTGTAGGCTATTATTATTCATCTGATGCCTTTGAGGCTTCTAGGCTCGCTCTACATAGGAAAATCCCCTTTTTAACAGCAGTTTCTCCAATTGATGCTGTAAGAAATCAATATTCTTTTTCCTTGGCAAGCTCACATAGCCTAATAGAAAAAAAACTGAAAACCCTCGCTCAATTGGAAGACTTAGATAACCCCACCATAGTTTTAACGCTTCCCACTTCTCTAGCAAATTTTGAGTATGCGAAGATCTATGATCATGCATTTAATGTGGTAGAGACTTTTAAAGGCAATCCCGAGCACTGACTGAACTCTAAAAACTCGTCATACAAGCCGAAGACATATTAAAAATCAATTTTCGCACAGATTAGGTATTATGCTGAATTTACATATGAATTCAGGAAATCTGTGGGCATGAAACTAAAAAATATCAACA
>JBGCDR010000322.1:0-6842 GCA_045105515.1 Oligoflexales bacterium | reverse complement strand
ACTTGTCTTTCCGGTAACATGAAAATAAACATATCAAGCCCTCCCAGAATTACGTTTGGGATCAGCTTATCAATATTTACATAATAATCATATAAAATAATAATATTAGCTGGTTAAAAAATTAGACAACTCTAATGGAGAAAAACAAAGCTTGACATGAGATACTAACCGAAAAATCGCTCATATTATCATTTCCGAATATCAAGTATCAATTGATGACATCACTTGTTTAATACAGCTGGGCGCCCCACCAGTTCGCCTAGTCTTCCACATGCAAACTCATACTCTCGAGAGGATGGAGATTGGTTTATCGCATAGCTAACAGTTGAGAGTCCTACATTGCATCCAAAAAATTCTTCGCCATATCCGCCACAAGTATGGGAATTCTTGAGCCATAAACCTTCTTTTTTTTCAACACAGTCGCGCTCGAGTTCGTCGTATGCAGATGGTTTTAGATCACTATAGGTAACACAGACACTATATGACCCATCGTCCATCACACATGAATTACTACCACTTGATCCACTTGAAGCTAAACCGAATAGGCTCACCTCATCACCAAAGAATGTCCCTAAACCTGCAGCGGTAACAATAGCGGGAAGGCTTAAGTTTTTAAGCTTAAAAATTTTGCCCGAATAAACATTTAAAGCGTCTGCAAGATAAGTTTTAGAAATCTGATATTTAAATCTTTCGCTCAGAAAAATCTCTTTGGTTACAGCATCAATGCCTTTAATATCTTTCTTTAACAAATTATGGGACAGAGTGGCATTCACTGTCTTCGTGTGTACACTATTAACATTTTTTAACATTATCGCCTGAGCTTTGGCTAAGTCACCAAAGCTCTGATCAAAACGCATTGGGGTATCATTTGTGGCTTTCAATAATTTCTGTATTTTATCAAGCGGCGATTCATCACTTCCAACCAAAATGCTAATATCTCCTTTAGGGTCAAGTTGTTTTAAGTCACCCGAAATATGCCGGCACTTAAAGGAGCAAATTTCTTTTAATGCTCTAAGTGCTTTTTCGTAGTCTTTAGTGTGCAACGCAGTTAATAAATTAAGGAAACCAAACCGCACATCGGGCGAGATGTTTACTTTACCTCCAACATCAATTAATGTAATTTTTGCAGGACCGCCTTTTTTTGGAAAATCTATAAATATGTTCCCTTGATGAGGGTCAGGATGAAAACTACCTTCGTTGAATGCTGATTCCATCCACTGTTTATATATACCCTTTACAGTCGTCTCTAAGTCTTCCAAATTTTCCATGGCCCGCTTCAATGCTTTTACTTCATTTGGAAAAAATTCGTCTAATTCTTTTGATAGGTCGCTTAACTCAGCAGTCTTAGTATTTATATCTGCTTCTAACTTTTTCCTATTTGGATCGTTATAGTCAGTACCACTGAGTTGCCTTTGATATTCGCGCAATTCCCCCAAATTCTTGCTATAGTTTTGACTGATTTCATAGCCATTCGTTCCCTCAGGAATTTTAATATATTTATTTTCTAGGGTATCTCGAGCCTCATAGACCTCAGACTGCCTTATTTTAACCCATTTATTAATCGGCTTTCCTTGGGCTTTATTCATTATCATGGCATGTCCAGTGCCTCCAATATGACCTGTATTTTTATTGAACGATATTCCTCGGGGTTGGTTTACAACTTCAAAATTCAAAGTTTTTCCATTACCCAGATCAACTCCTTGCTGAGTAAAATATCCTCCTTGTTTGATACGTTCCATATTTTTAATTTCATCATTGAGGTCTAGTTCACCTGGTATTGCATTTATATAAAGATCTAATGCTCTTTTTACTCCTGGAGTGAAGCGTCCAGGTTCATTAAAAAATTTTATCTCTTGCTCATAACGTGCTACTGCTTCACGTTTTATAAACTTTACCACCACTTCCTCAATTTTATTCGCAGAATTCTTTAGGTATAGAACTTTAGAATCAGATAAACTTGCAGTGCCTAAATTGGAATAAAACCTCGTAGGACCTCCATTAGTTTGTTTGTAAGAAAATAACTCTTTGCTACCAATCATTTCTCGAATTTTAGCTTCGTCCGCTGCATCTGGCCAGCTATACTTCGACTTATCAAGCTTGATATCCAGTTCTTTAAACCTTTCTGCGGAAACTTGAGGATCCATAGGAGGTAATTCACTTTGGACCTTTCTTACTGCAGCTTGCATATCAGGTGGCATGTCTTCGACATAAGACTGAAGAATCTTTGTCATAACCGGACCAGACTCTTCCATAAGTTTAACTAATCCTTTGCCAGCAATTTCATCAAGTTTTAAACGATATGCACCGGATCTATCCGTAGTAAGCAAAGCTTGCCAAAAATCAATGGGCTTTCCTTTTGAATCTTTTAATATACTGACAGTTGCATCCTCTACTACACCAAGCTGCTTATTGATAGTATCCTGAAAAACTCCATTCGGAGCAGCTAAATTATGGTCAAAATACCTAAACATCATGTTGAACATATTTTTACCATTTTCATCATTAGGGATTACTGATTTGAAAACAGTTTCGAGAAAGCTAACCAATCCTTTTGTTCTCAGGTCATCAGCAACTACTCCGTATATGTCACCAGCAACTTTTTTCATAGCAGCATCAAAGGGGTCAGCCCCAACCTTTGCCCCGATTCTAGTCCAAATACGCTTTGCTCCACCTTTTTGGGTATTTTCACTGGACATTTCTGATAATTGATCGAACTGAGCTTGCAATTCATCAGCTTTGGTTCTAGTGATAACCCCTTCTCTATCAAGATTATCTAAAATGGCTTTATATTTTTCTTTGTTTTCAAAAAAATCATTAGCTATTGCCTCTTTATTCTCTGACATAAAAGTTACAAGCCGATTCCGATCTTGTCTTTTTGCCGATGCAAAGATCTCTTTTACTAATCCCTCATGAAGTTCAGCGAGCTGCAATCCAGGTGAATTGATCTTTCCACTATCATCAATTTTTTTGATTTTTTTGATATCTGCTGTTTTACAACCAAAAACCAAAGCCAAAAAAACAAATATCCTCTGAACCCTCAATGGGAGATTCTTAACCATATTCTCAATTTCCTTTCCCATATCTTTTTTGCTGCTAATGGTAGCGGAATTTTCAACTCAAAACTTAAAGTTTTTGACTGCAAATCAGGTAATTCTCTTGCTTAACCTAATGATTTAAGATATTTACAAACTAAGGCCATAGAAAATATTTTAGAACCGAAAAAATAGCCTATTCTTGTATCCTCAAGATTTCTTTCTCTATAAGATACTAATATTAAGTTATTTGCTATTTTTTCATTGAATTCCTGACAGAACCGCACTAAAGTTGCTCATGATTTTTCATGATCTCACAAAAACATGATATTTGTTGACATCTACTAAGCCTAACCTAAAATTTGAGACCCTTTAATGAATCGTTTCAGCCAGGCAACTAAGAAGAGTTCTTCAAGAACGAGCAAGTCAGAGGCTAGTTCTAATAGAGATAAATCAACTAAATCTCCGAGAAAAAAAGCGCCAGCAACAAAACTCCCAAGAAGCCTACTTTCAGGCTGGGAGAACTGTTTAATTACAAATGGTAGATTTCCTAAAGGAACAAGGAAAACTCAAGAAAATAGCCTTTATTTAATTCGAAAGCTTATTCAAGGTGAAATTGAATCAATCATTCAACTAGGCGAGTCGATGGATAAAGGCGAAATTCATCGATTGGATGCCTTTCTAAAAACCAAAAAAGGACTTGTCTCTTACCTCTTATCAGCCCACTTAGACCAGCTCCTAAATTCCTTTCATCTCCTGGAAAGAGTCGGCAGAAAATTGAAATGGAAGCTGCTTATAAGCCAATTCAAATCCTTTAAAATCACCGACTGGGCAAGCGGTACAGGAGCTTGTGCGGGAACATGGGTGGACATTCTCTTAAAAAATAAGACAGCACAAGAAAATATTGAAATAAATCTCCTAGAACGAAACCCTATGCTACTTGAAGGTGGTTTAGAGATTTTAAATACACTAGCTCCAAATTCCAAGGCAAAAGGATTTAAAAGCCTGTTCAGACAAATAGATAAACTCCAAACACCTGAAGATGAGCTAAATATTCACTCCCTAGGATTTACATGGCCCTATTTCAAATATAATAAAAAAGACCTTTCTGCTTTTCTACAGCAGATGAAGGACGATACTCAGGACAACAAAGCTACCTTAATTTCTCTTCTTGATATTCCATCAGCAGAAGCTGCTCGTGAACTCATGAATTTAAGAGACCAATTAGTAAGTATTGGTTACAGGGCAATTTATCCTTGCCCTGCTTCGACTTCTTCTTGCCCCATGCTCTTAAAAGAGAAAGATTGGTGTTATAGCGAGTTTGACTATGAACCTACTTTTTTACAAAAAACTCTGCACAAAGAACTAAGAGTACAGAAACCGATGGCTAAAAGTGCTGCATACTTATTTGCTAGTCCTAAGCTTTTGGAAGTCTGCTCTCCTTCTCCTGGCACAGCAAGAGTGGTTGGACGCCCTAAGAAAAAAACAGACCCTAAGATTAAAAAATCTAGTCATCAAGATTTTGAATACTTAATGTGCACTGAAAGCGGACTCCAAAAATACCCTAGTCACTTAACACATTCACGAATTGCTCGGCGCGGATGGGATATGCACTTACCAGACACAGAACAAAAATGAGCTTGATTAATGCAGCTCCAAATTCACGCCGCAGCGTAAGCAGCTAATTTTACAAATATTTAAAATTTTGCAATTTGGCTACCTGGTCAATAATTTTTCACTCCATCTCCAACCTGCTAATATTATAAATAAATAAAGATACCCCGAGAAAGTGTTCGATATTCTCATAAATTACTCATAATATAATTTCCCAGAGGTTCCAAATGACTCTTAAAATTTTTGACGTAAGAGCCACCTAGACTAAGTTTAAAAGACTTTCTTTTTAACTATGTCACTATTCATGTGATTGGGGAGGAAACGTGATGAGGATCAAGACTTATATTTCTTCACTTTGGGCGCTAAGCTGCCTAAGCCCTTATGCAAGTGCATTTGTTCCAAAACATATTCCGAAACACTTTGGTCCCCAAGAAGTAGATCCTATTATTCGGCCAAATTTAGCTGATTCAACTGAAAAAAACTTCATGCTAAACGGTTTTAGCTCCATCAAAAAAGATAAGCTAAGCGGACAGCTTCGCGTTCTATCAGGTATTCAGGAAGAATATTCATTGAATTCGGACTCTAAACTAGAAGATTTCATAGAAAATAGTAAAAAATTTATTGATGACCACCCCCAGATATTTGGAGTTTCTTCGAAAGATTTGGTCCTAGAATCTGATGCCAGTTTAAAGACTGCACGAGAGAGCTTCTTAAAATTTAGAGTTATGCATAACGGCATTTTGGTCCAGGATAGTTCCATAGATTTTAGATATAAGCAGGGGAACTTAGTACAGATTGTTAATCAAAGCTATTCCGAAGCAAAAAAAATAATTACCAAGCCCGTTTCAGATTTATTAAGCAATGCCAAAGAATTATTTGAACGTGGTCAGATTGAAGAAGGTCCCTTACTTTATAGAGTGGCTCAGACCGAATCCGGCTATTTTTTAAAACTAGTCAGACAATATGAAGTTGAAACTGAAGATCAAGAAAATTACGCACTGGAATTAGATACTCATACCGGAAAAGTACACTCGCTCCTAAATAATCATCTCCATTATGCAGCTTCTGTAAATGGCTCAGTACACCCAAGATGGTATAAACAAAACATTGATTCGGTCCCAATTAAGCACCTAAAGGTAAATACCGAGCGAGGCACCAAATTCACCGATACTCTAGGGACCGTCGATCAAGGAGGAGAGAGAGCACCAAGTCTAATGGGTATGAAGGGTCAATTTGTAAACATATTCAACTACTCAGGTCCAAGCATTAAAGAAAAAGCAAATCTGAAGAATGGAACCTGGACGTTTGATTTAGGTTCACAAGGTTCTGAGAATGCCTGGGATGACAAGTATACAGCCCAGTTGATGGTTTATCACCACGCTAACGCTGTTGTAAATAAGGCAAAGAAATATATTGATGCTAAATGGTTGGAATCAAACTTAAGAGCAAACGTCAATCTTAAGAAAACTTGTAATGCTCATTGGGATGGTCGCTCTATTAATTTTTACTCTGGTAGCAATAAATGTGCGAACACAGGCCTATTGGCAGATGTCATATATCATGAATGGGGTCATGGTCTAGATGCAAGAACAGGTGGTATCAAAGACAGAGCGTTCTCAGAGGGATTCGGTGATATTATTGCTCTATTGATGACTAGAAGCCCACAGCTAGGAGTTGGCTTTCTAGTAGAATCAGGTATGTGGGTTCGGGACATGTCCGCTCCTAAGGTCTATCCAGCAGACAGAGGTGAGGTGCATGCGGAAGGCCTTATAATCGCTTCCACATTCTGGGACCTCTATACAGCTCTCAAGGAACAGTATGGTGAATCAAAGGCAAATGACATCATTTCAAATTATGCTTTCAAGATGATCTATGCCGCTGATAAGTATACTGAAGTGTACGACGCTTTACTTGCTATCGACGATGAAAACGGTAACCTGAACGATGGGACCCCCCATTTGTGCTTGTTGAATTCCATTTTTACAGATCATGGCTTAGCTAAAGAAGACAGCAGATGCACATCTGCTTAAAAGAGTATTCGGTAAGCCATTGCTCTTAATAGAGTTGTCTAATTTTTTAACCAGCTAATATTATTATTTTATATGATTATTATGTAAATATTGATAAGCTGATCCCAAACGTAATTCTGGGAGGGCTTGATATGTTTATTTTCATGTTACCGGAAAGACAAGTGAA
>JBGCDR010000321.1:0-2975 GCA_045105515.1 Oligoflexales bacterium | reverse complement strand
TTTGTAAAAGGCTTGAAGGATACAGGCGCTTCATATGAACCACTACGTAAACTGGTTCAACCCTATATTATACGGAGAAAAAAGACAGATAAATCTATAATTTCGGACCTTCCTGATAAGACTGAGTTAAAGAGTTATTGTCTGCTAACCAAAGAGCAAATAAAACTTTACAAGCAAACTATCAAAGAGCTGTCAGACGAGCTAAACTCGGATGAAACATCTGATATGAAACGCAGAGGTTTAATCCTTGGTTATTTACTTAAATTCAAGCAGATTTGTAATCACCCATCTCAGTACTATAGCGATAATATATACGACTATAAACAGAGTGGAAAATTTTACCGTCTTAAGGAGCTTGCTGAAACCATTGCTTCCAGGGGTGAGAAAGTTTTAATTTTTACTCAATTTAAAGAGATCACGGATATTTTATGCACCTTTCTTGCTGAGGTTTTTGGACGTAAGGGTTTTGTCTTGCATGGTGGAACGCCAGTCAAGAAAAGAAAGCAGATGGTAGATGAATTCCAAAAAGACTCCTCGGCACCATATTTTGTTTTGTCGATAAAGGCTGGGGGTACTGGCCTGAATCTTACAAAAGCATCCCATGTCATACATTTTGATAGGTGGTGGAATCCAGCTGTGGAAAACCAAGCTACTGACAGGGCTTTTAGGATAGGGCAGAAAAAGAATGTCATAGTCCATAAGTTCATTTGTAGGGGCACTATTGAGGAAAAAATTAATTTGATGATAGAAGATAAGAAAGGGCTGTCCGATGATGTGATTGAAGGCAGTCAGGAAGTGAAGTTGACTGAGCTTAGCAACGAAGAGATTCTAAGTCTGGTGTCGCTAGATTTAAAATCCGCTGAACTTAATTAGCATAAAGGGCGAACTATGTCATATGATTACGATTACTATCCACCTTATGTCTCTGTCGCCGATAGGAAGGCAAAGGCTGCTAAGATGGTAGCTAGATTAAAGAAGAAAGATAAGAAAGTTGCTCCTGTAGTAGTAAAAAGCCGCATCAAAATCGCCCACTCCTTTTGGGGCCAAGCTTGGTGTAGGCACATTGAAACCTACAGAGATATGTCCTACCGCTTAGAGCGGGGACGCAGTTATGTTCGCAGTGGTGCTGTTGTAGATCTAAGGATCTCGAAGAAAAAGGTGGTAGCTAAAGTAAGTGGCTCAGAACTATACAAAGTATCGATTGACTTTGAGTCTCTGGCCAAAACCTCATGGAACCGTATTGTTTCTAAATGTTCTGGGGAAATAGATTCGCTAGTAGATTTATTGAATGGAAAGCTACCTTCAAACGTCTCAAAAACTATTACCGATCCTAAAAATGGCCTATTCCCTCAGTCGGGAGAAATTAAATTTAACTGCAACTGTCCGGATTATGCTGATTGCTGCAAGCATGTAGCAGCAACCTTGTACGGTATTGGGGTGCACTTTGACGAAGATCCCATGCTCTTTTTCTTACTAAGAGGACAAGATCCTAAAGAATTAATCGCAGAAGCCAGTAAAGATCTTGGTGGCAATGAATTTGGTACAGGAGATGACGACATTGAAGATCTCTTTGGGATTGAGATAGATTACCAGCCAACTAGCACTGCTTCGTCGGCTAGAGGTAAAAAATCAAACAAAAAGTCTGCTACTAGGTCTAAAAAAGCTACGGCTACTAAAAAGACGAAGACCAAAGTAGTAGCAAAAAAGGCTACCAAGAAGAAGGCGGTCTCTAAAAAAGTTTCTAAGAAGAAGACAGCTAAGAAACAGACGACAAAGAAGGCTGCCAAGAAATCTACTTCTAAGAAAGCCACGAAGAAAAAGAAGAAGTAATAGTGTGGCCAACGTTTTCTTACGAATAATAAGAGAATTGAGGAGGTAGGTTTTGACGTTTAGGCTAATTAATATTCTCCTATGTTGAGAGTGAACTAAAAACCATACGAGGTTATGAAATTGTACGTGATTCTGTACGTGAATTGGTGGTTTCCAGTTGAATTAGGCAGTAGCGAAGGGTAAGGAGCGGTAGATTAACATTCTGATATTAAATATATTTTAATAAATACAACTACTTATAAAACGCCTCTTTAAAAGTTCAAGTCTCTCTCTCGCCACCATCCATAGCTTTAGCGAAGGATGGCGATATTAAAGCCCAGGAATTTGTGAGAGCAGTTCTTGGGCTTTTTTCTATTCTTTGTCACCAAGGGCATCACTCGTCACCCCGAGCTTGTCGAGGGGTCCCGAACAACTGAACGAGATCTCTCCATGCGCTACACTTAGTCGAGATGACAAAGCTGCTAGTCTGTCATACCCAAGGGCACTGACGTTGTCATGCTGTAGCGAAAGCGGTTAGCCAATCTCGCACGATCATATACAGACGCAAACACTGCCACTGTATATGACAAAAAGATCACCTGACCACAACATTTGCTTTGCAAATATTGCGTGATGAAGACTTAAGGTAAGGCAATGCAACACGTCACTATGGATGTAGCCGAGAGGTTTCCTACAAATGAATGGATGTCATCGTAGCTGAAGGGAATGATCTCTTCAAAATACCCTTGAATAGGATTTATATGTTTTACCCATTTTTTCGAACAACTGCTCTAATTTTATTTGCTACTTTTTGTTTTGAAGCCACCTCCATCGCCGGTAGAAGTGGGAAAAAAGAAGAACAACAAGAGAAGGCCAAAGAACGTGTCAATAAAAGATTTCAAAAGATTAGAAGTTTATCTCAGGCAGAAAGTGATGAAGACCAAAAGCAAAAGGAGCGCAATGAAGCTTTATTTCAATTATTCGAAAAAAGCTCACATGTATTTCCACAATTATCACTTCATGATTTAAATGCGGATCAATAGTTGAAAGCCTTGCTGCATAAGGATTTTGACTGTCTTTGCAATCAGCGTTTACTTGCCAGGTTCATTCCACGATTAAATAGTGTATATTTTTAGGGCTTTAATGTCTGAATAGCCTGGCCCTCA
>JBGCDR010000320.1:0-4121 GCA_045105515.1 Oligoflexales bacterium | reverse complement strand
CTGTAGGCTTCGGAAAATGATGGAACCATCTTAACGATTTTAGCCTTGCTTAAGCCAGTCAATGATTTCACTTGTCTTTCCGGTAACATGAAAATAAACATATCAAGCCCTCCCAGAATTACGTTTGGGATCAGCTTATCGATATTTACATAATAATCATATAAAATAATAATATTAGCTGGTTAAAAAATTAGACAACTCTACTGCCTGTAGGCTGTTAGGATCGACAAATACTAAAATATTTGAAGACAATTTGTCATCGAAATCTGTTATGTTCAAATTGATGTTTTTTGAGCAATTTTTTTTGTTACTGGTTTGAATAAAATCACGCTTTCTCTTGCAGGAGTTCCGACCTTCTGAAGCATCAGAAATACTGTATGTAAGAAAAAGGGAAAACAATAATCCGTATTTTAGTAAAAGTTTCATTTTTAGTCGTTTTTTTCAAAATTATTCGGCCTGCAACCGTAAAATAAAATATGAACAAAGTCAATTGGTTGCGATAATATCCTAGTTATATTGGAGTATTTTTTATCCTGCTTCAAGATCTGAGATAGAAATTGATGATAAAAGCAAACAAAATAATGAGTGTTAGTTATGAAACTTAAGATTTTAGATTTTAGTTGCGAAAAAAACGAAGCCAGCGATTTCACTTTACCTTAAACTTCATAAAAATCTATATTTAGGCCTAAAAGTGCTTCGGGTGGTGAGTCTTTAACCGATTCAGAAGTATCTCGAATAAAATCAAGAATACTTTTTTTAATTTTTGTCTTATCTTCCCTTGAACAAGTCAAGAAACAAGAAAAATGTAGGTTTTCACTATTTTTTTCGTGCATTTTTTCAATAGCTTTGAGCCTAAGATTGCGATAATGATTTATGACTTCTGTCTCATCATTACCTAGATGAATGTGGTCAATTTGCACCTTAATTTTTTCTTCTGTCTGCTTAAATATTCCAGATTCTAGTAAGAATTCTACACATTCTTTAATCCTTTTGGCAGGTATTAAAAGATGAGTTTCAATTTTTTCAATACTATTAAAATCAGGAAGGGTTGCTAACATATGAATTGCCGCATATTGCCAACTAGAGTAGTAAACGGTTTTTTCTTCCGGGGTAATTTCATACTTTTCACCCAGAGCTGCAGTGATATGTCTAGCGTTTTTTTGCACTTTATCAACTTGCTTTTTAAAGTACTTTCTCAGATTTTGATTACCTGCACGCCTATAGTTAACGAGAAGAATAATATAGTTAGTCACCTCTTCTTTAAATTTGAAGAACCTACAAGCTGCTTCGGCTTGTTCGAGGCTAAAGTGATGACGTTTTGCAAAGACATGGGAAACATAAGTAGGCTGACACTTAATGAACGCAGCAAGTTCTGCTCTCTTACCATTGCCTTGCTTTGGCAGAGCTTTGATGCAATCCTTGAACAGATTGCGATAGTCTGAGTAGCCGTAGAAGTCTGTAATCATAAATCTTCCCTGATTTTTGCTCTTGAATATGTACGAGAAGGTAACCTCAGTTATATTATGCCATGGTAGCTGTGAGATGGTTAAGATAGGCGCCAAAGCAGTTTTAATGACGATAGTTAATATACTAATATTATATGTATATTTAGATTATCCTGAGTGTGAACTCACAATTTTCCTTAATGGTGTCATAGAATGATCTTTATAAAATCGATAAAAATCCGAAAATATTATGGTAGTTGGCCAAATATAAAATATAAGTCAAAGTTTTTTCTAAATTGGAGTATAAGAATGAGAAGATTCATAATTTTTATGTTGACTATATATGTTTGCGCATGCAGCAATCCAAGCAGAAATCAAGGGGATAATAGGCTAGCACCATCGGGAGAGTCAGAAGAATTGCCAGCTGAATCTAAAAAGAATGAATCCCAGCGAGAAAGTATCCTCTTGGGTGGAATGTCGAGTGGCGGAGGAGGAACGATAATTGCCAACCCAGTTAGTAAATCTGTGGTAGGAGAATCTATTCAGGAAATCCGGAGAGACTTAAGTTTGTATATCAATTATCTGGATATTATCTTCAAGCAGACCCCCACAAACAGCCCTGCAGAAAAGTTGTTTATTCAAGATATCGAGCATACAAGAAAGGTTTTAACTGATGTAAAGATCTTTGATCAAAACGATCAAGCTTGTTCTTTTTTGGGAGAAGACACTGATGGGAGTTATCATGAGGGCCAAGGGATATGCCTTAGTAGCCTCAAGCTTAGCAAGCAGCTTGATGTTATTAATTATTATCCCCAGACCATCGCATTAGCAGCTCATGAGCTTGCTCATGCCCTTGGAGCTGACGAAGAAACAGCCGTCAGCATTCAGCAGCAAGTCTTAGATAATTTTTCAGATACATCTAAGCCTGACGTGGATAAATATGTGAATGGTTTTTTAAGTCAATTAAAAGAGTTAAATGGTACTATAAACACTTCCTATGTTTCCCAAGGTGGTCCCATAAATACCAACATGCGTCAGTATATAAACAACATGCAGGATTTTAATCTATCTTTTCCTCTTTCAGTGCTAAGTTATGATGGTTTCATTCAAAAAGAAGATATGATTACAAAGATCTTTAATTTTATGTTGGCAAGTGAATTGGTTCCAAAATCTTCACCACTTAAGGTAGCAATACCCGAGTCCGTAGAAAAAGCAGAAAGTATTTTTGCTGGTGCAAACGAAGTATCATGTAAGAAATTGAGAGAAGCTTATTGGACAGGGGAAGGTGATTTTCCTGATCACTTAATTCCATCTGACTGTAAGGTGAGAAAGCTTGTAGAAAACAATCTGTGGATAAACGAGTCTTTTAACCAAGAATATGTAGCTTTTCGTTTAGCGTTTGACAATATCCTTGATTCTTTGCCTGTCTATATGTTTTCTGCTAATGATCCGATTAAAAAAGCTGAGGGAAACGAACCGGATAGTAAAAGTGCTAGTAGTGCAGACGAAAACGAGCTACTTACCAAAAGCTGTGTTAATCCAAATCAAAATACCTGCAGCAACTATGAGTTGTTGGATAGCTTCGTTATGGACAAAAAGGCAGAGTGTGAGGAGAATGAGCAAGGTATTTGGGGCGAAAATGCCTGCATTATTGAGGGAAGTTATTCAGCATGTAAAAGAGGTATTGGTAATGTTGATGGACAAGAAATGACTTGGACCCTTTATGATCCTGCAAGCTTGATCACCAAAGAGTCTTGCGAATCGAATGGAGGAGAATTTCTCTCTGAACCTGAGCTTGAGTCTGAGCCCACTAATAATGATGAAGGGGATGCATTGCTTACCAAAAGCTGTGTCAATACGGTCCAAAATAGCTGTAGTACCTTTGAATTGTTGGACAGTTTTATTATGGATAAAAAGGCAGAATGTGAAGAGAATGAGCAAGGTATTTGGGGCGAAAATGCCTGCGTTATTGAGGGAAGTTATTCGGCATGTAAAAGAAGTATTGGTAATGTTGATGGACAAGAAATGACTTGGACTCTTTATGATCCGACTAGTTCGATAACCCAGGATTCCTGCGAAAGTAGTGGCGGTTTTTTTAGCCAAGGTTTGTAGCTCAATCCTACTACAATACCACAGCAATTTAATAGGGTTTATCTGCCTTTGAATTTACTAGTTAGGATCTCGAATGCAGATTTATGTGGTGGTGTTGGAAATCCTTTGCAGTAAAAATATTGTATACATAGTACTAGAGGGACTTCTCCATTAGCATCTTAGCATTAAAATGAAAACATAAGGATTTTCGAATTTAATTTTTTCCTAATTTTTTACGATCTTTGCTGATAAGTTCGATTTTATGATTAAAGCTGGCATCGTAGAAAACTTCATAGGTTAATTTGCTGGGGCCAGACCCCGTGGAAGTAATACTTAATGACTGTACATGAAGTTGGCTTGTCGCGTAGCCACCAAAATCTGGATTGAAGTATGGCTCATTGGCCTTTTTCGCTTCTCTTTGACGAACCCCAAGACCACCTTCACCTACATAGTGCCTGATTGGAAACACACCGCCGCCTTTGTATGTAAGGCTTAGAGCACTATAATCTTTAGCGAATTTCCCCAGTTTCTCTAAAAAGGCTATAATTGTCGGAAAATCAAAAGATCTTGGGGGTGCCCATGCGC